>JAUXJL010000065.1 GCA_030624805.1 Acidimicrobiia bacterium | reverse complement strand
TCGATCCCGGCCGCAGCCGCTTCCAGGATTGCGTCGGCAGCGAAGGGCGGAGGCACGAAGGTCATGGCCGTGTTGGCGCCGGTCTCGTCAACGGCTTCGGCGACGGTGTTGAAAATGGGCACGCCGTCGAGGTCGGTGCCTCCCTTACCCGGGGTGACACCGGCCACGAGATTGGTGCCGTAGTCGCGGTTTCGGAACCCGTGGAATTGGCCTTCCTTGCCGGTGAGGCCCTGTACGAGCAGCGTGGTCGTCTCGTCTATGAGAATCGCCACTACACGGCTCCCGCCAGCTCGACTGCTTTCTCGGCAGCTTCTCGCATGGTGGCGGCCGGGATGAGTTTCTCGTCGGTGGACCCGGCCAGGATCGCCCGGCCTTCCTCGGCGTTGGTGCCGTCGAGCCTGACGACAATGGGCCATGGCAGCTCGAGCCGCCCGAGGGCCTCGATGATGCCTTCGGCTACGAGGTCGCAACGGGTGATGCCGCCGAAGATGTTGATGAGCACCGACCTCACCGATGGGTCCTTGGTAAGAACCTCGAGAGCATTGGTGATGGTGTCGGCTCCGGCGCCTCCACCGACATCGAGGAAGTTGGCGGCGCTCCCCCCGACGAGGTCGACAACATCGAGAGTGCTCATGACAAGACCGGCGCCGTTCCCGACAATGCCGACGCTGCCGTCTAGCTTGATGAAATTGAGATCCTTCTCCATCGCCATCGCCTCAATCGGGTCACGCGAGAAAGCGGCCTCGAACTCGCCAAAGTCGGGATGACGGTAGAAGGCATTGGAATCGAGAGTGACTTTGGCGTCGAGGGCGACGATCTCCCCGCCCCCGGTGAGGATGAGCGGATTCACCTCGACAAGGTCACAGTCGAGCGACACGAACGCCTCGTAGAGCTTCTTGAGGGCAGCGGCCGCTTGGCGGGATGCACTCAGATCGAGCTTCGCCCGGTACACGAGCTCCCGAGCCTGCCATTCGGTGAGTCCAACCACGGGGTCGATGTGGAGCTTTACCACTGCGTCTGGGTCGGACTCGGCGACGCCTTCGATGTCGACTCCGCCCTGGGCGCTCACCATGGCGAGGTGCTTCTTAGCCGAGCGGTCGAGGGTGAAGCTGGCGTAGTACTCGGCTGCGATGTCGGACGCCTCTTCCACCCACACCGAGTGAACCGTGTGGCCCTTGATGTCCATGCCAAGGATCTGCCCGGCAGCTTCTTCGGCCGCGTTTGGCGAATCGGCCAGCTTGATGCCGCCTGCCTTGCCTCGACCCCCGACCTGCACTTGGGCTTTCACCACCACGGTGCCTCCCAGCTCACTGGCGGCAGTCCGTGCGACGGTCGGTGACGTTGCCAGGCGGCCCTCCGGCACCGGCACGCCGACGCGGGCGAAGAGAGACTTGCCTTGGTATTCGAAGAGATCCACTGCTCAGCTTTCCGGGATGTGCTCGTTCACCCACTCGACGATCGCCGACAGCGGAGCGCCGGGAGTGAAGATAGCGGCCAGACCGGCCGTGGTGAGTGGTTCGATGTCCTCGTCGGGGATGATGCCTCCACCGAAGACGATGACGTCGTCTGCTCCCCGGGCGACGAGGCCCTCGACCACCTTCGGGAACAGCGTCATATGAGCTCCTGACAGCACGGACAGCCCAACCCCGCCAACATCCTCCTGGATAGCCGTCTCGACGATCTGCTCCGGAGTCTGGTGCAAGCCGGAGTAGATGACCTCCACTCCCCCGTCCCGCAGCGCCCGTGCGATGACTTTGGCTCCACGGTCGTGACCATCGAGACCGGGCTTGGCTATGAGAACTCTGCGAGGCATCGGTGCCAGGTTAATCGCCGAGCTCGGACGAACCTCCAAGCCCTGCGAACCACGGTCGCGTAGGCTCTTCGACACCGGCATGGTGGGAGGAACGATGTCCAGGGATGAAGCCGTTGCCTTCGGGATGTACGTCCAAGACGCTCACCCGATTCGTGAGTCGATTGAAACCGTTCGCTACGCGGAGGAGCGCGGCTTCACTTCCGTTTGGCAGGCTGAGAGCCGCCTCGCCAGGGAAGCCACCGTCCCAATGGCGGCCTTCCTCAGCCACACCACCGACATAAAGGTGGGATCGGGTGTCGTGAACAACTGGACCCGCAACCCCGCCCTGCTGGCATCTACTTTCTCCACACTGGACGATCTGGCCCCGGGACGGGTGATCCTTGGAATCGGGGCCTGGTGGGACCCGCTGGCCGCCCAGGTAGGTATCGAGAGGACAAAACCGCTCACAGCCATGAAGGAGACGGTGGTGGCGGTTCGTGCTCTTCTCAACGACGAGACCGTCACCTACGACGGGGAATTCGTACATTTGGAAGGGGTTGCCCTCGACTACGTGCACCAGGAGCGTCGTCCCAAGGATGTACCCATATATATAGGCGCCACCGGAATGAAGATGATGGAGCTCACCGGCGAGATCGCCGACGGGGTTCTGCTCAACTATCTGGTTGCTCCCGCCTATAACCAGCGGGCGGTAGACGCACTGGCGAAGGGCGCCGCCAGGGCAGGCCGGACCATTGATGACCTCGATCGACCTCAACTGGTGGTGTGCTCCGTTTCGGAAGACCGTTCGGCGGCTCTCGATGGCGCCCGCATGCTGGTCACGCAGTATCTCGGTCAGCAACCGCACATCATGAAGGCCTCCGGCGTTCCCGACGAGCTCCTGCAGGAGGTGGGGAATTTGTTGAGTTGGCCGGCCACTCATGAAGAGGTAAAAGCGGCCTCGAAACTAGTGCCCGATGACATCGTGCAGCTGATCACCGCCTCGGGCACCCCAGAGGAGTGCCGGGCGAAAGTGGATGAATACATTGCAACGGGCTGTACCAGTCCCATCCTCTACCCGCTCGGACCCGATGTCCGCTTCATGATCGACGTGTTTAGCGACTAGCTGCGGTCGTGTCCGCGTCTCTTTCGGTAGGTTTGGCCCGAACACGACACAGGAGGTGAACAGTGCCTGGAGTTGAGGCCTCGATCGACATTTCGGCTCCGCCGGAAGCCATTTGGAAACTCATGTGCGATCCCCACACATATCCCGAGCTGGCGGATCCCACCGAGAGAATGATCGATGTTCCGGACGGAGAGTTCGGAGTCGGCTACACATACAAGGAGTACGGAGGGATCAAGCCGTTCACGAGTGAAAGCACCTGGACGGTTAGCGAGTACGAGGCGATGACTCGGCAGCGACATCTTGGAGATGACGGCCAAATGAGGTTTGATCTCCAGATCCAGCTCGTCCCGATCGAGACGGGAACCCGGCTGACCCAAACACTCGCCCTCGAGCCCCGTTGGTACATGGCGCCCGTGAGCGCGGTGCTTTGGCCGCTCATGATGCGCAAGCGGGCGCAGACTGCCATGGACAAAACCGTCGCCAATGTGAAACGAATGGTGGAGGGGAAGGGGAAGCCTTCGGCTTCCTAAGCAGTTGGCAACCCTTCGGGTTGCTAAGCAGTTGCTACGCAACTGCAGGGGCAACCCTTTAGGTTGGCCGGGCAAACCTTCGGATTGGGCAATCCCCCGAGTTGGGGAACCCTTCGGGTTGGGTATCCCTCTAGGTTGCTGGGCAAGTGCACGATTGGACAGCATGGTCAGCTTGGCTCGAGGTTGGAGGCCCAGGTGGATTACGAGACATACCGGAAGAAGTACTTCGTCGAGCCGGCCCCCCCGGCGCGGTTCCAGTTCACCGGCATTCATGGGGTGGCCCTGTTCTACGAGGACTACGAGGCAGCCGTTGGCTTCTACCAGGAGGTGCTGGGCCCGCCCGTCTATGTCGAAGGAGATGGCACCAAGTCATGGGCGGTTGGTGACAGCTGGCTCACCCTCTTACGCGGCAGCGAGGGCAACCCGCTCGGGGTCGAGGTGCCGTTCGTCACCGCAACGCCCGCAGAAGCCGACCGACTGCAAGCCGCCTTCATCGAGGCGGGAGGAACCGGCCCCGAACCGACCGATCAGTTCATGGGCGTCCCGGTCCGGTACTGCCCGGTGCGCGATCCGCTCGGTGTAGAGCTACTCGTCTACTGCCCGTTGACCTAGGCGGTTACCGATTCGTCGCCCTGAAAGAGGCCGATGCGGTTGCCTTCGGTGTCGGTGAAATAGGCCGAATACCCGACGCCGGGGATTGGGATCTTGGGTGACACGAGAGTGGCGCCGGCAGCCGCCACTTCGGTCATCGACGTATCGATGTCGTCAACACCGAGCACAAACACCGGGACGGGCAGGTCATCTGATCGCTGCCCGAGGGCGCCATTGATGCCAGGCTCGGAGTCGGGCCCGGAGGTCACCAACCAGTAGGGAGCACCCTCCCATTGCTGGATGTCCCAGCCGAACAGCTTCTCGTAGAAGCCGGCGGCTCGGGCGGGGTCGTCTACCGGAAGTTCGAAATGTATTGGGCGTGCCATGGTCGCTCCTCCTTCATCCGGAACCTACCAAGCGCGGCGAGCCGAGTCACGCCTACGGCGTAGTCGGGCCTACCCGGGTGGCAGCAGCGCCAGCTGGCGGGACTGGGCGACGAGCCGGCCGGAGCCGTCCCACACCTCCCCGTCCTCCTCGAGGTACCCGCCACTGATGAAGCGGCTAGTGAACTGGCAGCGCAGCCACCCCGGCTCGGGTTTCCTTCGTATATGGGCCGTCAGCTCCAAGGTCGGTGTCCAGGCAACGGATAGCTGGGCGTTGAAGATGCTGGGTGGGAAGGCGTCGACCGCGACCAGCAATCCGAAGCTGTCGATGGGTTCGTCGTCCGGGAGTCGGAACCATCCGCGGTAGCGGGGGATGCCGGTGCCGGTGGCGTCCTCGGGATGCAACCGCAACTCAACTTTCTCCATGAACGGTGGCGGAAACGTCTCAGTGGGAATGACCGGGATGCTCTCCTCGGCGGTGGGCATGTCGGGAGGCTCCGCCTCGATCCGTTCGACCGGGCTCACGGCCACCAATCCGTCGGTGAAGCTCCCCAGGAGTGATACCAATGGGCGACTGCTGTCAGACATGGTTGCTCTTACGGTCGTAAACCGACGGCCGTGCTTCTCGACGTTGGTTTCGATCGTCACCGGGCCGGGTTTACCAGGCGCCAGGTAGTGAGCCGTGACCGTCGCTGGTTTTCTGCCGCCCGCCGCCTCAGATGCCGCTCTCGCCGCAATGGCGAGCAGGTAGCCACCGTTGGCGTTGCCAAGGATATCCCAGCCGGGTGCTATCGATGCCGCATACCGGTCGGGCCCCGTGGCAGTTACGCCGGTGGCGGCAGCGAGGCTCACGTCTTGGGTGTTTGGAAGAATTGGACGTAGATCGATGGAATCAGCCCAAGCAACACAATGGCGTCCAGCACGAGGAACATGGGGTCCTCAGTGTCTACGAACAGGACCGTCAATACGACGACGATGGCGGCTCGAAGGTAGATGGAGGCCGGGTAGTACTTCCAATCCTCGTAGCGCACGATGTTCCACACGAGATAGGCGAGCGCCAGCATCATCACCCCGGCGAGGCGAAACCCAACGTCTTCGTACTCGGCGTTCGATAGCAGTAAGTCTCGAGCCAACCGGGGGAACACCAATAACCCGAGGCCTCCAACCGTGAGGTAGGTAACGACGTAGGTGAGCGTCATGCGCTGGTTCAGCATCAGGCGGCCGTCCGGTGGGTGACCCGGCTGATGGCCGGCGGGAACGTGAGTTCAGCCATGGCCACAATCTTAAGGAATGCCAAGCTGTGCGGTCCCGAGTAGCACCTCAAGTGGGAGCGATAGGGTTGGCACCACGGAGGTGCCATGACTAAAACGCTATTTGCAGGCGGGACCGTCGTCGACCCGGTGCTCGGTCGATTAGACACCGACCTCGTCATAGAGGGCGACCGGATCATAGAAATCGGATCGGGTCTCGACGGCGATGAAGCCGTTGACTGCACCGGGAAGTACCTGTTCCCAGGGCTGTTCGACTGCCACGTCCACCTCGCATACACGCACATCAACCTGTGGCGCCACATCCACACCCCCCTCTCCTACAACTTCTATCTCGCGATAGGGAACATGGCACGCACCCTCGAGGTCGGTATCACCACCGTTCGGGACGCGGGCGGCGCCGACCTTGGCATGAAAGAAGCGGTCGAGGACGAACTGATCCCCGGACCGCGCATGCAGATCTCAGTGGCGATGATGAGCCAAACTGGAGGCCACGGCGACGGGTGGAACCCCTCCGGCACTCCAGTCGTGCTCGCACCCCCGTATCCCGGCAGGCCCGATGGAATCGCGGACGGCCCCGACGAGGTCCGGAAGAAGGTCCGCGAGCTGGTTCGCTCCGGTGCCGACGTCATCAAAGTTGCCACATCAGGCGGGGTCATATCGCCCCGGGACGAGCCCACCGACGCCCACTACTCGCCCTTAGAGCTGGAGGTTCTGGTCACTGAGGCCGCCGCCGCCGGGATCTGGGTCATGGCCCATGCCCAGGCCGCCGACGGCATCAAGAACGCCGTTCGGGCTGGGATCCGTTCGATCGATCACGGCATTTACCTCGACGATGAGGCCATCGGGCTGATGCTGGACCGCGGCACATATCTCGTGCCGACTCTGTTGGCGCCGACCGGCGTCCAAAAAGCAGTCGAGGACGGCGCCCAAATCCCCGAGGCATCGATTCGCAAGGCCGGAGAGGTCGTCGAGATCCATAAGGAGTCGTTCCGGAAGGCAGTCGAGGCGGGCGTGAATATTGCCATGGGCACGGACAGCGCGGTGACGCCGCACGGTTCCAATCTGGGCGAGCTGTCGCTCATGGTTGCCAACGGCCAAAACCCGGACCAGGCCTTCGCGGCAGCCACCATACATGCAGCCCGGCTGATGGGTCTCGAAGAGGACCTCGGCTCGCTCGAGGCCGGCAAGCTGGCCGACCTCGTCATCAGCGCGACCGACCCGCTCGAGTTCGACAGATTGGCAGACGGGATCGAACAGGTCTGGAAGGAAGGAACTCGGCTCGTTGGGTGAAGCCGCTGGCCAGGGCCAGCAGGGAGCCCATCCCCCCGTAAACCGGGACGATTGAAGGTGCCTGTCATTGATTGATCCGCATCGCTCGTAATCTCTTGCCCGATGCGAAGGATCTCTGGCCTATTCGTGGTAGTGGTATTGCTCATCACCGGCGGGGTCGGTTTCCGACCCGGCGCGGTCGAAGAAGTCACTTCCCCACCGGGTGAAGATACGGCCACGATCGTTTTCAGCCCCCCGGTCGCCTCGTCGCCTGCGCACATTCCGCCATCGACCACCTCGACAATGCTCATCCCGGAGCCGACGGTGCCCGCCCGGGCCCCCCGACCCGAGCCACACCCCTTCCCGGATCTTCTGGACGACTTGGAGGATCACATGGAGGACCCGCACCTGGCCGGCCTCGACGTCAGCGTCTCAGTTTGGATTGACGGCGATGGGGTGGTTTTTGCCAACAACCCGGGTTTGGAGCTCTACCCGGTATCCAATCAGAAATTGCTCACCGGCGTAGGAGCGCTCGGACTGTTGGCTCCCGACTTCGCGTTCACTACTGAGGTGGCGCTGTCAGGCGAGGACCTCGTTGTGATCGCCGGGGGTGACCCCACACTGACTAGCACCAGCCTCGATGACCTGGCAGCGAGAGTGGCAACCCAGGTGACCACGGTGGCCGGGTCCCTCATTGTGGACGCCACCCGCTATGACTCCGCCCGGCTGGCTCCAGGCTGGCAGGACTGGCAAATGCCCACCTACGTGGGACCCCTCTCCACGTTCGTAGTGGATGACAACCGTCACCGCACCGACGCCAGCTTTCTCGCCCAACCCGACCTCGGCAACGCCGAGTTGCTGAGAACGGCCTTGCAGCGAGCCGGCGTCACGGTGAAGGGGCCAACCGTTCTGGGCCCCCGCCCGGTGGGAGCCCGCACGCTTGCGACACTCGAATCAATTACCAGAGATGATCTGGTGAAAAGGCTTCTGACCCGAAGCGACAATGAGATCGCCGAGGCCCTGGTACGCGAGATTGGATTCGTTACCGGCGGGCAGGGCAGCACCGTGGCCGGGTTGGCAGCCATCGAACAATATGTGGCGACCCTCGGCCTCAGTCTCAGTGGGCACTCAGGAGATGGGTCCGGGTTGAGCCGGGCCAGTGTGCGCTCTGCCGGCGAGTGGCAGGAGCTGATCGTGGCCGCCCAGGGAGCGGCCTGGTGGACGACTTTTCGAGATTCGCTGGCGATCGCGGGGCAAACCGGCACCCTGTCGGGGCGGCTCGGGGGTCGGGCCACTGCCGGGAACGTCCGCGCCAAGACCGGGTCGATCATCGGTGGGCGCTCCTTGAGCGGGCTACTGACCGACCAATCGGGCCGTGAGATCGCTTTTTCGTTTGTCGTCAACGGACAAACATCCGGCGCGGCGGTCCCGGTCATGGATCAATTCGTCACGGAGTTGGCAAACCACGCCGCGCCGGATCCCGTCTGACCCGCCAGCGGCCTATCGACGCTGGGCGACCGGCCCGCCATCCAACAGATCGAGCCGTCGGGTGAGCGCAGCCACCTGCCGCGATCCCTTCTTGGCCAAGGCCTGTAATTCAGCGCGGTCCAGGCCTACGTTTTCGAGCAGGGCAACATCGCGGGCCTGTTGGATGGCTGCCACCATCGTCTCGGCCCCCTTGGGGATCGTCGATACGAGACCCCAGTCGCGAAGCTGTTCGACGCGGACCCACAACCTCTCATCGAGCGCCGCTCGCCGGAGATCAATCAACCGGGTCAGTGAGGCAACTGTGGTGTCGAGAACTTTGATATGGCGACGATGAACGTCGACGAGATCGTAGAGTTCGGCCGGCGAGCCACCATGTTCGGCACGGAATGCGTCGAGCTCCCGATCGATCATTGACCGTTCGGCCACCAGTGGTTCGTATGCCGCCTCGGCTTTCGCGACCATGGCCCGCCGCTCGGCCATTTCTTCTGTGAGTTGCTCCACGATCAGCCACTGAGCATGGGCATCT
>JAUXJL010000172.1 GCA_030624805.1 Acidimicrobiia bacterium | reverse complement strand
GCACCGAGGGGGCCGGGCCGGTACAGCGCGTTCAGGGCAATAATGTCGTCGAAGTGATCGGGCTTGAGATTGCGCATGAGCGCTCGCATCGGACCACCTTCGAGCTGGAATACGCCAACGGAGTCCCCCCGTTGCAGCATCTCGTACACGACGGGGTCGTCGAGCGGAACATGATCGATATCGAGCCGCTCGCCTGTGTTGGCTTCGATGATCTCGAGCGCGCGCTCGATGGTCGACAGGTTCCGGAGCCCGAGGAAGTCCATCTTGAGAAGGCCGAGCGCCTCGACGGCATGCATCTCGTACTGCGTGACCACCTCAGCGTCACCTCCCTTCTGCTGGAGCGGCACGATCTCAATCCGCGGGGTCGGGGCAATCACCACGGCTGCGGCATGAATGGAATCCTGCCGACGGAGCCCCTCCAGGCCCCGGGCGGTTTCAACCACCCGACGCGAGTCGCCATCAACACCGATCTCTTCACGCAGCCCGGCCGCCGATGAGTAGAAGTCACGTACGGCCGGGTCGGCACCCTTACCCGGGTCGGTTAGACACTGCGCCAGAGTCGCTTCGACTCCCAGAATGGCCGGGGGCATGAGCTTGGCGAGCTTGTCGCCCTTGCCGTACGGGAAACCAAGCACTCGAGCGGCATCGCGGATCGCTTGGCGCCCCTTGATGGTTGAGAAGGTGATGATCTGAGCGACATGGTCTGAGCCGTACCGCTCCGTGCAATAGCGGATAACATCGGCCCGGTACCGCTCGTCAAAGTCCATGTCAATGTCCGGCATCTCGCGACGGCCCGGGTTGAGGAACCGTTCGAATATGAGCCCATATTCGAGCGGGTCGAGGTCGGTGATCCGGAGGCAGTAGGCGATGATGGAGCCGGCCGCCGATCCCCGGCCCGGCCCGGTGCGGATGTTGTTCTCACGGGCATATCGGATGAGGTCCCACACGATGAGGAAATAGGCGGGGAATCCCATCTCACCGACGACCTGCAGCTCATATTCCACCCGCTCGCGCACCTCGGCCGACAGCGTGTCGCCGTAGCGCTCCCGAGCTCCTGCCTCAACGAGATCCCGCAGGTAGCTCTGCTCGGTGTGAGCATCGGGTACCGGGAACCGTGGCAGCAGGAAGTCACCCATGGGGATGGTGGTTTTGACACGAGAGGCAACGAGCAGCGTGTTGTCACAGGCTCCGGGGTAGTCGTTGTCCGGGAACAACGCTCGCATCTCCTGAGCCGATTTGAGGTAGTAGCCGGTGCCATTGAACCGGAACCGGTCTGGTTCGTCGATAGTGGCCCCCGTCTGGATGCACAGCAGCACGTCGTGGGCCTCGGCCTCGTTCGGGTGGGTGTAGTGGGAGTCGTTGGTGGCCAGCAACGGAGCCCCGATGTCCGATGCGATCTCGAGCAGGTCGGGAAGGATCTTGCGCTCGGCCGGAATGCCGTGGTCCTGGATCTCGATGAAGAAGTTCTCTTTGCCAAAGATGTCCTGATACGTGGAAGCCGCCGTTCGGGCCGCTTCGAAGTCCCGTCCCCGGCCGGCGTTGCCTTCTTCGTGAGATTCGGGCCCAAGCAGCTGGGCGACGTGTCCGCCGAGGCACCCTGATGTTGCGATGATCCCCTCGGAGTACTCGGCCATGAGTTCGACATCCATGCGAGGCTTGTAATAGAAGCCGTCCAGATACGCCCGGGAGGCGAGCGCCATGAGGTTGCGATACCCGGTGTCGTTCTCGGCCAGCAGGATCATGTGGTATCGCTGGTCCTGGTGGCGCGGTGGCCGATCGAAGCGTGACCCGGGAGTGACGTACGCTTCGATACCGATGATGGGGTTGATACCTGCCCGTTCGGCCGCCCGATAGAAGTCGATGGCGCCGTACATCACCCCGTGGTCCGTTATGGCAATGGCGGGCTGTTCCAGTTCGGCCGCCCGATCGACCACGTCCTTGACCCGGGCGGCTCCATCGAGCATGGAGAACTCGGTGTGAAGGTGAAGATGGGCGAAGCTGCCCGAGTCGAAACCGTCTGTCATCGAAATTACACGCCTGTAAGTAGACCGCCAACATTAGTTGATGCGCCCGACGGGACGCAAAAGGTGGTGGACCGGGGGCAGGGCTAGTCTCGGCCTCTCACAGACAGAGGATGACATGCGGATAGGCATTTTGACCGGCGGGGGGGATGTACCCGGCCTGAATCCTTGCATCAGGGCAGTCGTCGAGCGGGTCACCAACGAGGGTCTTGAGGTGGTAGGGATTCGGCGGGGATGGGCCCCGTTCGTCCTCTTCGATCCCGACAATCCAGGAGATCGTGACGAATGGTTTATCGACCTCGATCCGTTAAAGGTTCGGGTCCCGGGGCGGACCGGAGGGACGTTTCTGCACAGCTCCCGGACCAACCCGAGCAAAGTCAAACCCTCCGACCTGCCGCCGCATCTGGCCGACCGCGCGACAGACGCAGACACGGTTGACGTTACCGACCATGCCCTACGAGTTGTCGAGAGCCAAAAGCTCGACGTGCTCATACCGATCGGCGGCGATGACACACTCTCCTACGGTCTCCGCATGCACGAGGAAGGGGTGCCTTCGATCGCCATTCCCAAGACGATGGACAACGACGTCCATGGCACGGACTACTGCATCGGGTTCTCAACCGCTGTCAGCCGGGGCGTCGATTTCATCGGCCATCTTCGCACCAGCACCGGGAGCCACGAACGTATCGCCGTCGTCGAGTTGTTCGGCCGATACAGCGGCGAGACCTCTCTTATCACCGCCTATTTGTCTGGTGCCGACCGGGCCATCATCTCCGAAGTGCCGTTCGACATCGACCGCTTGAGCGCTCAGCTGATTGAGGACAGGCGCCGCAACCCGAGCAACTACGCCATGATGACGATCTCCGAAGGCGCCTCCCTGGCCGGAGAAGACATCGTCGTGAGCGGTGAGGCCGACGCCTACGGGCACCGCAAACTGGGGGGAGTCGGGCTGCTCACCGGTGACCTCATAAAGGAGCGCACCGGCATCGGCATCATCTACCAACAGGTCGGCTACCTCATGCGGTCTGGTCCACCGGACTCACTCGACCTGATGGTGGCGAGGAATTTCGCCACGCTGGCCGCCGACCTGGCCATGGAGAACGCCACGGGGCGCATGGTCGCATTGCGTGCTGGGACCTACACCAACGTCCCCATTTCCGTGACGGGAGAAGGCGTCAAACGAGTCGATGTCGATGAGCTATACGACGAGGTTGAGTATCGACCGAAGGTGCGGCACGTGGCCGGCAAGCCGATGTTCCTGTATTGACGGATATCGTCTAGAAGCCACCAGGTTTCTCATGACGGGGTGTTGCACCAGTTTCAGGCTCCCCAAGAACGTCGAGTGACTCCACCAGATCGCCCGGCAAGGGCGACTCACACGAGACCTCCTCCCCCGTCATCGGATGCTCGAAGGCCAGCTTCCACGAATGGAGCCAGACGCGGCCCGGGTCGGCAGGGTCGCTGGCGGCTCGATAGGTACGGTCCCCGACCACCGGGTGTTCTATTGACGTGAGATGTACCCGGATCTGGTGGGTGCGGCCAGTTTCGAGCTCCACCTGCAGCAACACATGCTCGGGCCACGTTGCCAGCTGTGAGTAATGGGTGCGGGCCGGGCGTCCGGCCGGATGGACCCGTCGCCGATTTGGCCGGCCCGGGTCGCGCTCGATGGGGGCATCGATGGTGCCCGTCTCGATGAGCATGGGGTGCTGGACGAGCGCCAGGTAAAGCCGGTCGACGGCGTGTTGTGCGATGCGTTCCCTAAGAGCTTCCAGGGCCGGGATCGTCTTGCCGATTACCAGCAAGCCCGACGTGCCTTTGTCGAGTCGATGCACTATCCCCCACCTGCCCTCATCACCGACCCCTTCGATTTCCGGCCAGTGATAGAGGAGACCGGCGGCCAGGGTTCCCGAAGCGTTTCCGGCACCGGGATGAACCACAACCCCAGCCGGTTTGTCAATAACCGCCAGGTACGCGTCTTCCCAGACGATTGTGAAGTCGACCTGCTCAGGCGCCAACGGCGGCGGTGGCTCGATGGCAGCAAGGCTGAGGGCGGCCCCGGCCGCCACCCGGGCGGCCGCGGCAACGATCGCCACACCATCAACCGAGACTCCGCCGGATTCGATGAGCCGTCGTGCCTTGGCCCGGCTCACGTCAGCGACCAGTGCCACGATTCGGTCGAGCCGCTCATCGGCAAGCTCCACCGGCACGCGCGCCTGGCTCACTGGTCGGCTTTGACGAGAAGCGATACGGCGAGCGCCAGGACGGCACCAATAGTCAGGCTGCTGTCAGCCACGTTGAAGGTGGGGATGAACCAGAGGTCGATCCAGTCAACAACTGCGCCGTCCAGGAATCCGTCGGCCCGAAAGATGCGATCCATCAAGTTCCCGGCCGCTCCCCCCAGTATGAGGCCGAATACGAGGGCCTCATATTGGTGCTCGGTAGACCCACTGAGGCGGACAAGCGTCACGACCACCACAATCGCTACCACGGCGATCAAGACGCCCGACCCCTGAAGTGAATTAAAAGCGGCACCCGCATTACGCACCAAACGAAACACGAGGAAATCGCCCAGTACCGAGGTCGGGCCGTCGTCGAAGGCGGACAGCGCCCACCACTTGGTGATTTGATCGAGCGCGACAACCGCGGCCGCCACCGTCAGGGTGAGGCGGCGATTGTTCACCGTTTGCCGGAGCAGTCCACGCACATCGTCGTGTAGGGAAGCACTTGCAGGCGGGCGATAGGAATGGCCGAGCCACAGTTCTCGCAGACGCCGTACTTGCCTTTCTCGATCACCGTCTCTGCACGGTCGACTTTACGAAGCAAGTCGCGGGCGTTCTCCACCAGGGCGATCTCCTTCTCATACTCGAAAGCCATGGTCCCGCCGTCCACAGAATCGATGTCGGGATTACGTTCAGAGGCCGTTTCGTTGAGCCTGGCTTGCTCGCGTTCCTCCTCCAACTCCTCGATCATCGCCTCGAGTCGATGGCGCTCCGCCTTGAGCTGGTCCTGAAACCGTTTGACGGTCGATTTCGCCAATTTGCGAGCCATGTCCTTCTCTCCCACATGGTTTTGTTGCCCCCGGGAGGCCCGTGAGGGGCGCAACAGTCCAAGATGGGGCGGAACAGTACCACGGACGCACCGGCAACCCTTAGCCCATGTCAAATATTCCTATCCGGTACACTGCACATCATGCGATGACAGGGTCCGCCACCGGTGGATATCGCCCTCGAGCTGCGAGAAGAACTGCGCCTCGGCGCCCATTAG
>JAUXJL010000141.1 GCA_030624805.1 Acidimicrobiia bacterium | reverse complement strand
GAGGCCCCTGCCGCTCAGCCAGAGTCTTGAGGGTGCGCTCGGCGGCAGCGAGCAGGTCCCGATCCTCCAACTGGTAGGCCGCTAAGCAGGCGACCGCGGCGTCCCGGGCCCACACCGAGGCGTAGTGTTCGAAGCCAGTGGAGGCGACAAACCCGGCCGGTCCTGCCGAACGACGTAGCAGGTCGATGCTGCGCTGGTAGCACTGTTCGGAAAGAGCGGTCGTCACGGTCGCAGCCTACGAGGCGACGATGACCGTACTAACCCGGATCGCGTTCCAAAAGGGCTGACCCGACATCGCACTCAGCTCCGGGAGTAGAGTGCCAGTTGGACCTCGATCGCTACACGGGAGGCCGCTGCACGCATGTGCGCTGCCAGTGGAAATTCGGCTTTTGTGACGGACAGGGCGGAGTCGCACCGTATCGTCAATTCCTTTACGCCGGATCCCGTACGGGCGGCGAGCCCTGTGACCCATCGAGCTGCTCTCGTTGCTACGCGTGCAGGTCGGCTGGTCGACACAACAACCTAGAAGGGACAAGCATGAAACAAGTCAAATGGCTAATTGCCTTCACCGCCCTGGCGTTGGTGGCAGCTGCCTGCGGCGGTGATTCTTCTTCCGACGACACCGTCACTGCAACAACAGCAGGAGACCAAGTTGTGGTGACATCAATCGTCACCCAAACCTCGATCGTGACCGAAACGCTGGACCGTGAACCGATCACCATCATGGCCAGCTGGGGTGGAGATGAGCAGTCTGGATTCCTCCAGGTGCTCAACGCCTTTACCGCGTCGACCGGATTGCCCTGGGTCTACGAGGGGCAGCGTGAACTTGTAACCGTGCTGCAGACCCGAATCGCCGGCGGTAATGCACCGGATTTGGCGATGATTCCGCGGCCGGGTTTCCTAAAAGCTTTCGTAGAAGATGATGTTGTGATTCCCATCTGTTGTGGTGGTGACGACATCATTGACGAGGCCACCTTGAGCGCAAACTACGGCGATGGCGCGCTCGGGTTCGGTACGGTCGATGACACCCTGTATGGACTGCTCGCCAAGGCCAACTCCAAGAGCACGTTCTGGTACAAGCCGGCCTCGTTCGAGGAGCTCGGCGTTACGCCGCCCGACACGTGGGACGAGCTGCTGGCCATCGTTGACGCCTACGTTGCGGCCGGCAAGACCCCGTTGTCCATCGGCGGCCTGGACGGATGGACGCTGACGGACTGGTTCGAGAACCTCTACATCCGGGTGGCGGGACCCGAGGCGTATGACCAGCTCTTCGTCACCGGTGAAGTGCAGTGGACCGACCCGACAGTCGTGGAGGCCATGGAGCGCTTCCAGGAGATAATCACTCCGACGTCAGGAAAGCTGGCGGGCGGAGCCGCCGGTACCCTGTCGACTGGGTTCATTGACGCCTTTGACGTTGTGCTCAACGGAGATGCCGAGATGTACTACGAGGGCGGGTTCATGGGCTCCTTCGCAGCTCAGAACTTCCCAGATCTCGTCGGGGGTGAGGACTATGCGTTCTTCGAGTTCCCGGAGATCAATCCGGAATTCGGCAAGCCCGTCGTGGGTGGCGGTGACTTGGCGGCCGTGTTCAACGACACACCCGAGGTCCGCGAGCTCCTCAACTTCCTGGCTAGTAAGGAAGCAAACGAGGTGTGGGCTTCCGCCGACAAGGGGGCCGTCATTTCCCCGAACACTCAGGTGTCACTCGACATCTATGCACCCCTGCAGCGGCTCGAAGCCGAAGCAGTGCTCGGAGCAAGCATATTTGTGTTCGACGGCTCCGATCTGGCTGATCCCTCCGTTGGCGGGGACGCCATGTTCACCGGCCTGCAGGACTTCATCGATGATCCGACTGACATCGACGGAGTGCTTGGGTTCATCGAGGACGTAGCGGCCGGCACTAGATAGACGAGGCCTGTTGTCCGGGTGGGGCCGCCAGCGGCGGCCCCACCCGGGTGACTCGCCAATATTGGAGAGACGCGAATGACGGACGCGGCCACCGAAGAGTCTGCCAAACCAACAACCCCGGTACCCGCTCCTGAGCAGCCGCGGCGGAAGCGGAACTGGCGTCCCTGGTTGTGGGCCTTCCCAGCTCTCTTCCTGCTTTCGGTGTTCTTGCTGTGGCCGGTGCTGCGCACTATTCAGATCAGCTTCTATGACGGCAGTGTGATCAATCCGACGAAGGAATTCGTTGGGGTCGACAACTACGAACGCCTGCTGACCAACGACCCCTTCTTTATTCGTAGGGAGCTGCCACCCTGGTCGGCCCTGTTCAACAGTGCCCTGTGGGTCGTGCTTTTCACCTCCGGCGTACTCGGAATGGGAATGCTGGTGGCCGTCCTCGCCGACAAGGTCCGATATGAGAAATTGGCCAAGGCGATCATCTTCTTGCCGCTTGTGATCTCGTTCACCGCCGCCTCGGTGGTGTTCCGCCTCGTGTACGCCAGCGACCCCGACATCGGCCTCATCAATGCGGCTCTCGATGGGGTGGGGCTGGGGCCCGTCGCGTTCCTCGGGGAGGCCAATTTTGCGAACTTTGCCATCATCGCGGCCGGGATCTGGGTGTGGACTTCTCTGGCGATGACCATTTTGGCGGCCGCCTACAAATCTCTCCCCGGCTCGGTGCTTGAAGCTGCCGCCATCGACGGCAGTAATGCTTGGCAGACGTTTTGGCGAGTGTCCGTGCCCATGATGTTGGGACCGATCATCGTGGTGGCGATCACGATGATCATCAATGCTCTCAAAGCGATAGACCTTGTTTTGGTGATGACGGCCGGCGGGCCCCGGGGCAGCACCCGTATTGTGGGATATACCGTCTTCCTCGAGATCTTCAACAACAACAAGGCTGGTTACGGCAGTGCCGCCGCGGTCATACTGCTGATATTGATGATCCCCATGATGTGGTTTCAGCTGCGCCAAATTCGCCGTGGGGCTGACTGATGACTACACAGGACACTTCTCCCGAGACACAGCCGAAGACCCTTGGTGGGCAGCTGGTCAAGGTTGTGAGCACTGGAGGCGTGCATGTCATCCTGATCGGGGTGGCGCTGTTGTGGCTTATCCCGTCCCTGGGCCTCTTCGTCACTTCGCTGCGAACCAGAGCGGCCAGTTCTCAGTCCGGCTGGTGGACGGCTCTCACCGACTTCGATTTCACCCTGGACAATTATGACACCGTCCTCAATTCGGCTGATCTTCCTCCTCCCGGGTTCGCCGACAACTTCATCAACACGTTCATTATCACGATCCCATCGACCATCCTTCCCATCGCCGTCGCAGCCTTTGCGGCCTATGCCTTTGCCTGGATGAATTTCAGGGGACGCGACTGGATCTTCCTCGGGGTGGTGGCGATGCTCGTGATCCCACTTCAAGTCACCTGGGTCCCGGTCCTGAAAATATTCAACCAACTCAACCTCACGGGGCAGTTCTGGGGACTATGGCTGGCCCACACCGCCTACGGGTTGCCGTTTGCCATCTTCCTCCTCAGGAACTTCTTCGCCGACCTGCCAAAGGATCTCTTTGAGTCTGCTCGGATTGACGGTGCGTCCGAAATCAAGGTGTTCTTCCGGATAGTCGTCCCGTTGTCGATTCCGGCCCTGGCCTCTCTGGCAATCTTCCAATTCGTATGGGTGTGGAACGACTTGATGAACGCCCTCATTTTCTTGCAAGACGTAGAAAAGTTCCCGCTGACCGTCGGTATCAACAACCTGCTCGGGCAATACGGGAACGAGTGGCACCTCCTGGCGGCGGGAGCGTTCATCAGCATGATCGTCCCGTTGATCGTCTTCTTTGCACTCCAGCGCTACTTCGTGAGGGGACTCACCGCGGGAGCGGTGAAGGGCTAGGCCGGTGTCTCTGGCGGACATCAAGGTCGTTCGCGGAGGGTGGCTCGTGGTTGTGCTCACGGTGGCAGCTGCTCTGTGGCTGTTGTCGACAGGAGGTACATCTGTGATCTCGGTGCCCGACGACCACCCGACGATCACTCAAGCCCTGTCCGCGGCGTCCGACGGGGCCACTATTCGGCTCGACGGGGGCGTGTACAAGGAGTCACTGGTTATTGATAGACCGGTGACTCTCGAGAGCAGGCGAGGCGAAGTCGCGGTGATTCGGGGCTTCGGTGAGAGGCCGACGATCAGTGTGCTGGACACCGCCGATGTCACCATTCGGCGGTTGACGATCACCGGAGGCCAGGTGGGGGTGCTGGTCCGCAACAGCGAAGATGTGACGATCACCCAGAATACGATTTCTGACAACTCCATGCGGGGGGTGCGGGTGGTCTTCGGGTCCGCTCGGATAACCGAGAATCTGATTGCCGACACCTCAGGCGCTGGTGCAAAGGGGATTCACATCGCAAATGCCTTGAGCTGGCCGGAGTCGGTAGTTTCCGGCAACGTCGTGGAGCGCAGCAGTGCCGAGGGGATTCTCACCAACCTGGCTCAGGTAATGATTCGTGACAACGAGGTGAGGAACAACGATGGGCGCGGTATTTCCATCAGTGAGATGTCGGTCGCATCCGTCTTGGGTAACAAGGTCACCGGCAACGGTGAGACAGGGATTCTGGTTCTGGACATGTCGTCGGCCGACGTAGCCGGAAACGAAATCGAAGTGGCCCTGGGCGACGGCGTCCGGCTCGAGTTCCATGCCGAAGCGCGTCTCACAGGCAACGACATACTCAGCGAAAGCGGATGTGGAATCGTCGTAGGCGGTGGAAGCCTCATTGCCGGTAGCGGGAACCAGCTGCTCGGTGAGACCCATGTCTGTGGCGGGCTGGCTGCGGACCTCACCCGCTGAGAAGTGTTGTCGGTTGTCTCTGGTCGTAGGGTTTCCCCAATGAGAGATTGCTACGTAGTTCGAGTGTTCACCATAGGGAAGTCGGGCGGGAACGCTCTTGGGGTCGTGACCGATTCGGAGGGTTTGAGTCCGGCGGATATGCAAGGCATAGCTGCAGAATTGGGGTTTTCCGAGACGACCTTCACCGACTGGCCTGCGGGCGCAATACCGTCGCTTCGAATCTTCACGCCGGCCGTCGAGATGCCGTTCGCCGGTCATCCACTGGTCGGTACCGCCTGGGTGCTCAACGGGATCAGCCCCATCGATCGAATGGCGATTCAGATCGGCGAAGTTGCCGTCCATTTCGATGGCGACCTCGTGTGGGTGACGCCTCCGGCCATCGATCAGCCAATCCGGGAGGTTCCGGTGGCCGAAGCAGAGGCGCTTGGCGTCGCTGCGAGGCGAGCGTGGCGCGTACAGGTCCCTTCGGACTACCTCATCGCCCAGGTGGCTTCAGAGGCCGACCTCCTATCCATCGAGCCTGACTCCCGGGCAATTGCCGAAGCGGCGGACGGTTTCTACGTGTTTCATGGCCACGGCATGACGCGATCTCGATTCTTCGCCCCCCGCCTGGGCGTTGACGA
Organism: Acidimicrobiia bacterium; assembly: GCA_030624805.1. Lineage (GTDB taxonomy): Bacteria > Actinomycetota > Acidimicrobiia > Spongiisociales > SHLN01 > SHLN01. Next base: position 578 of record JAUXJL010000141.1, on the reverse strand, counting down.
GGATCCTGCCACGGGTTCGGCCGCAGTCGCCCTGTGTGCGGTTCTCCGCGCTCTCGGTACTTTGTCCGGCACCGAACACATAGTCCAGGGCCTCCCCGGAGCCCTCTCAGAGATCCACATGACGTGGAACGGTCTCGAGGTCAAGCTAGGCGGAACGGTGGTCGAGGACGAGGTGAGGCACCTGGAGGCGTAGCGCGTAGCTCAATAAGCGCGCAGGACGCAGTACGCCAGAATCTTCATCTGCCGGCACTATCAGTTTGATTAGCTCGCGTCGAACGTGATCGACACGGTCGAGGGCATGTTCTATTGGTTCCCCCCGGAACGGACCCAAGGCCCTGAAGTACTACCAAGAGCTGGTTTCCAGCGCACCCGGCGGTCATATCAGAACCCTGACGCCGACGGAACCCTCTTCTCCGTATTGCGTATTGCGTATTGCGTACTGCGCTGACTACTCCAGATCCTCCTGTTTTCTGCTCTTCGGCTACGCCTCATTGCGGTGTTGATGGGGCCCCAGCCTCATCAACCGAGGATCTTTCGTTTCACTCCAGATCCTCTAGTGTCTTCGGCCACTCATCCTT
>JAUXJL010000051.1 GCA_030624805.1 Acidimicrobiia bacterium | reverse complement strand
TGGCCGATTTTCTGCCGCTGCTGCCTGAAAACTTCGAGCCGACGCGGGCCACACTCCACTCCTACGCTCATGCGATCAGCGCTATCCCGCGCACCCATGCAGAAGCACATGACAAATGGTGGCATGTCAGCCTCAAGGTGACACCGCAGGGCCTCAAAACCGAAACTATGGATCTCGCAGACGGCGGCAGGTTTAGCCTGCGCTTGGATCTCAACTCTCACGACGTCGTGCTGGCCCCTAGCAATGGGGCCGAGACCCGGATCAGTATGGCCGAAGGGCTCACCGCCACTGAGATGGGCGACCGTGTCATCGCCGCGGTCGGCGCCTTGGGCCTCGAGGGGGAGTACAACCGGGAGAAATTCGAGAGCCCCGACCCGCGTGAGTACGATCCGGCCGCGGCCGCCACGTACTTCGAGGCGGTATCCAACGTGGATGGCCTCTTCAAGCGGCACTTACTGTCGCTCGACGGCGAGGTCAGCCAGGTGCAGCTGTGGCCCCACAACTTCGACCTTGCATGCGAGTGGTTTGGGACCCGGGTCGAGAAATACGAGGAGGGGGGCGAGGTTGTCGAACACCCGTCCCAGCTCAACCTCGGTTTCTACCCAGAGGGACGGGCCTACTTCTACTCAAACCCCTGGCCCTTCGATGGCAACAAGCTTCTTGGCTCTGATTTGCCCCATGGTGCCCAGTGGCATACCGAGGGGTGGGAGGGGAGCATCCTGTATTACGACCAGCTGGCCGGCGACCCAGATGCAGAAATCAAGCTGGCCGAGTTCGCCAGGGCCGTCTTCGACGTGGTGTCGCCAACTCTCACCGCTTAACGCGGAGCACGCCCCAGCCTTCCTGATGTTCGGTGGCAACGCTGCAAGGCGGCTTGATGTTGGGCCGCACTTCCGAGCAACGCTGCACGGCGGCCCGAAGTTGCGGTATCAACTTCCAAGCAACTCCACGCAATGCTGCGAGCCGGCCTGAAGTTGGGTAGCAACTCCACGCAATGCTGCGAGCCGACCTGAAGTTGGGTAGCAACTCCACGCAATGCTGCAAGCCGACCTGAAGTTGGGTAGCAACTCCACGCAATGCTGCAAGGTGGCCTGAAGTTGGGTAGCGACTCCACGCAATGCTGCGAGCCGGCCTGAAGTTGCGAAGAAACTTCTAAGCAACCCGGAAGCGTTGCCTGCATCGCCGCTAGGCGTTGCCTTACACTTGCTGCTGCCCCATGGACCTACCGCTACTAGTCGCCTCCGAGCACTCTGAGCTTCTCGACTCTGAGGTCAGCATCGTCCTCCTCCTGACTGTCGCCGCCGCAGTGGCGGTGGTGGCCCGGCGTATCCGCCTTCCGTACACGGTGGCACTCGTAGTCGTCGGCCTGGGATTGGCTTTTCTGCCATCCACGTTCATAGAGATCGAAATCAGCGCCGATCTCATCCTGGCGGTGCTGGTGCCACCGCTTCTGTTCGAAGCCACACTTCATATTTCGTGGGGACGGCTGCGCCGAGATCTCTTTGCGGTGCTGCTGCTGGCCCTAGCGGGTACGTTGATTGGAGCATTCGTGGTCGGTGGGCTCGTCAATGGTTTGGTCGACGGGGTCCCGTGGGCGGCGGCGGTGGCGGTTGGTGCACTCATCTCTGCCACCGACCCGGTGGCGGTGATCGCCTTCTTTCGATCGATCGGGGTCCCGAAGCGTCTCACGATCCTGGTGGAAGGCGAGAGTCTCTTCAACGACGGTGTTGCTTTCGTCGTCTTCATCATCGCGTTGGCTGCAGCTGGGCCCGAAGCCACCTTCTCGCTGGGCGATGCGGTTGGTCAGTTCATCATCGATGGCTTCGGCGGGCTGGCCGTCGGCCTGGTGCTCGGCTACGTGGTGTCCTCGCTCATCCTCAAGAATCTCGACGACCATCTCATCGAAACCGTCGTTACAGTCGCGCTGGCCTTCGGTTCATACTTGCTGGCCGAAGAATTCGGGGCCATATTCGATCTGGCCGACGTCCATCTGAGCGGCATCCTGGCGGTAGTGGCCGCCGGCCTCACGGTCGGCAACATCGGATTGCGAAACACTTCTCCAACCACCCGCCTCACCCTCGAGAACTTCTGGGAGTTCCTCGCCTTCGTCGTCAACTCCCTCGTGTTCCTGCTGCTGGGGCTCCGGATCGAGATCAGTGAACTATGGGACAGGGCCGACGCAATCCTGGTGGCGGTCGTGGCCATCCAGCTCACCCGGCTGGTTGTTGTCTACGGACTCGGCACCCTCCACGGTCTGATCCAGCCGGAGCGGAAGATTCCCCGCTCCTATCAGCACGTCATGTTTTGGGGTGGACTACGAGGGGCTATTTCGGTTGCCCTTGCCCTCAGCCTGGTGGCGGAGGAAAGCAACCTGGGCGCCGACGTTGTGTCGACTCTGCAAGTGATGACATTCGGGGTGGTGCTCTTCACACTCCTCGTGCAAGGGCTCACCATTGAGCGCCTCATCAAGCGGCTTGGCCTGTCCGTTAGGGTCGAGGAGCGGATCGAACAACAACGGCGCCAGGCTCGGATCTACGCTCAGCAGGCCGGATTGGACGAACTTGACCGGCTGCGCGACCAGGGCGTTTTGTTCCGCGATCTGTACGAGTCGATGGCCGGCCTGTATCGCGGCGAACTGGCGCGCGACCGCGACCAGCTGGGTGATCACCTGCGCCGGTACCCAGAGCTCGAGACCGACATGTACATCCAGGCTCGGGCGGACACCCTGCGGGCCGAACGAAGCGCGCTGCAAGACGCGGCCCGGCGCGGCCTGATCTCCGTAGACGTACTGAACGAGCTCACGGCTGAGATCAACGATCATCTGGCTGCGCTCGAGTTCATCGAAGGCGACGCCCGCCAAGGCGAGATCGTTGTGACCGAGGAGGGTGACGGTGTCTGACGTTGTGTGCGCGGTCCGGGGTGGGCCCGGCAGTTACCAGACCCGCCTAGCCGCCCTTCAGCACGGGGCGGACCGGGACGTCGACGTCCACTTCTTGTCTGTGGTCGACCCCGCCGCTTATGAACCTCTCCATGAGGGAGAGCAACATGCCATCCGTGCCGAGATGGCTTGGCGCGACCTGGCGCTGGCAAGAGCCACAGCCGCTCGTGCCGATCTCACCGACGCCCGTTTCACGGTGGCTGTTCGAGTGGGAGAGCTGGTCGACACTGTTGCCGACTATGCCAAGGAGATGTCTGCCGGAGCGATCCTCATCGGCAGCCCGAGAGCAGCCGCCGACGCAGCCCTTGCGGATGGGGGTACCGAACACTTCGGTGAACGGCTTCGCGCACGAGCGAGCGTGGCGGTGATGGTGGTGGGCACAGGCGACTGAGCGGCGTGCCTCATCCCGGCCAACAATGGGTCCGTCCTAATACCGCTCGCACTCAGGATCCCGTTGGTGTAGATCGGGGGTCGGCGCAATCTCGGGTAGCCTCGATCCACAGACGAGCAGTTGGAGGATGGGGCATGACCGACGCGATCACCGGTGCGGAATACCAGTCCGGCTTCGGCAACGAATTTGCTTCCGAGGCACTCCCGGGGGCGCTCCCGGTCGGTCAGAACAACCCGCAGAAACCACCGCTTGGGCTCTACACCGAACAACTGTCGGGCACCGCCTTCACCGTTCCGAATGCTCGAAATCGACGTAACTGGCATTACCGGATTCGGCCTTCGGTGCGCCACGCCTGGCAGTTCACCGAGGTCGAGAATCATCACATCCGCACGGCTCCCAATCGGGAAACCCAGCCCCCGATTGGCCAGCTGCGGTGGAATCCTCCGCCCTTTCCCGAGGAGTCCACCAACTTTTTGACTGGAATCCGGACGGTGGCCACCAACGGCGATGCCCACACTCAAACCGGCATGGCCGCCCACCTCTACTTCGCCACCGAGTCGATGACGAACACGTACTTCTACAACGCAGACGGTGAAATGCTCATCGTGCCGCAGGACGGGCAGCTCCGGTTTGCCACTGAGTGCGGAGTGCTGATGGTGGCGCCCGGCGAGATCTGCGTTATCCCGCGCGGAATGAAGTTCCGGGTCGATCTCCTCGACGATGCCGCCCGGGGCTATATCTGCGAGAACTACGGAACGTATCTCGAGTTGCCCGAGCGAGGCCCGATCGGCGCCAACGCGCTCGCCAACCCGAGGGATTTCCTGTACCCGGTGGCGGCTTTCGAAGACACCGAGGACGCCGGGGAGCTATATGTGAAATTCGACGGACGTCTCTTCATGGTCGAGCTCGACTATTCGCCGCTCGACGTGGTCGGCTGGCACGGTAATCATGCCCCGTACAAGTACGACCTTCGCAAGTACAACGTCATCGGGTCGATCAGTTTTGACCATCCCGACCCGTCCATCTTCACTGTGCTGACATCGCCGTCACCTGATGTGGGAGTGGCCAACGTCGACTTTGTAGTCTTCGCCGATCGCTGGCTGGTGAGCGAGCACACGTTCCGGCCGCCCTACTACCACAACAACATCATGTCGGAGTTCATGGGCATCTTGTATGGGGTGTACGACGCCAAGGAGGAGGGCTTCGAGCCCGGCGGGATGTCGCTCCACAACATGTATTTCCCGCACGGGCCTGATCACGATGCCTGGCTGAAGGCCACCAGCGGCGATCAAAAGCCGCAGAAACTCTCGGACACGATGTCGTTCATGTTCGAGACCCGCTATCCCCTGATCCCCACCGCCTACTCGACCTCGGTGCCCACCCTCCAGGACGACTACCCGTCGGTGTGGCACGGGTTGGAGAAGCACTTCACCGGCTAGCGCAGCGTCGTGTTATACATAGCGGTACGGTCACTCACACGGTCTGGGGTTTCTCATGACAGATTTGATGCCGATTCTCGGGTACGACGCACTCGAGTTCTACGTCGGAAACGCCCGCCAGGCCGCCCACTACTACCGCACCGCCTTCGGTTTCAGCGTCGTGGGCTACACCGGTCCAGAACACGGCGTGCGCGACCGGACTTCGTACGTGCTCGAACAGGGCGGCATCCGGTTCGTGATGACCGCCGGGCTCGGACCCGAGTCCGAAATTGTGCAACACCACGCTCTCCACGGTGACGGCGTAAAAGACGTCGCCTTTGCCGTGCCCGACGCCGAGGAGGCGTTCCGGGTGGCGGTTGATCGTGACGCCGAGCCGTTTCGTGAGCCCTATGTGGAAGAGGACGAGGATGGCAAGTTGGTGCGTTCGGCCATCAAGGCCTACGGCGAGACCATCCACACGTTCGTCGATCGCTCCAATTACAAAGGTGTGTACGCCCCCGGCTACAAACCGACCCAACACCAGCGGCCCGGCGAGTCCACCGGCCTCCAGCACGTCGATCATGTTGTGTGCAACGTCAACCTTGGGGAGATGGACAAATGGGCGGCCTACTACGCCAACATCATGGGGTTCACCCAGCTCCATCACTTCGACGACGAAGCCATCTCCACCGAGTACACCGCCCTCATGTCCAAAGTGCTTTGGGACGGCACCGGTCGCATCAAGCTGCCGATCAATGAGCCCGCCCAGGGTAAGAAGAAGAGCCAGATCGAGGAGTACCTTGATTTCTACCGGGCACCAGGTGTGCAACATATGGCCCTTGCCACAGACGACATCATGGAGACAGTGCGGGCGATGCGGCACAACGGCGTGCGGTTCTTGTCCACGCCTGCCACGTACTACGACGAGCTCAGGACCCGGCTCGACTGGTCAACGATCGACGCCGATCTCGACCAGCTTGCGCAGCTCGGCATCCTCGTCGACCAGGACGACGAGGGATACCTGCTCCAGATATTCACAAAGTCGGTGCAGGATCGGCCGACCGTCTTCTATGAAGTGATCGAACGGCACGGTTCGCTCGGGTTCGGCGTTGGCAACTTCCAGGCTCTCTTCGAGGCCATCGAACGTGACCAGGCGGAACGAGGCAACCTCTAGCCCCGATGTTTTGGTGCGGGCTGGACGGATACCGCCCTCCCCTTAGATCCATGGATTCACCGTTCAGCTCTGGATTCGGCACCCACTGGCCGGACGGCCGGTTCGGCCCTAACATTCCCGCCGCGACTCCGGTTTGCCGGTTTACGCAAAATCCGAGGAGGATTACCTGATGAGACATAGATTCACCACCCTGATCGGCCTGCTGGTTGCCCTTGCGCTGGTGGGCGCGGCCTGCGGCGATAGCGACTCAGTAGACACAGACACCTTCGGTCTCGTGTCCAGCGGCACCCTGACCGTGTGCACGGACTCGCCCTATCCGCCGATGGAGTTCGAGGACGCCGACGGCAACTTCACCGGGTTCGACATCGAGCTGATGCGTGCGATTGCCGACGACCTCGGCCTGGAGACGAGGGTGATCAACTCCGGCTTTGATCCGATCACGTCGGGCTTGGCAATGGAGTCGGGCGAGTGTGATATTGCCGCCGCCTCGATCACCATCACCGATGAGCGTGAGGAGAACATCGACTTCAGTGATCAGTATTTCAGCGGTGACCAATCGTTGCTGATCAAGTCCGATGGCGGAATGGACACACTGGCATCGTTCGCGGGCGAGAAGCTCGGGGTGCAGACAGGCACCACCGGCGAGATCTACGCCAACGAGAATGCGCCGGACGCGGACATAATCTCCTACGAAGGCCCCGGCGACCTGATTGTGGCACTCGCCGCCGGTGAGGTGGACGGGGTGCTGCAGGACATCGTGGTCAACGGTGACGCCGCCTTCAACGATGATGGGCTCACGATCGCCGAAATCTATCCGACCAACGAGTTCTACGGCCTGGCCGTTCAGGAGGACGGCAAGGAAACCCTGCTGACTGCGGTCAACGCCTCGCTCGCCAAGCTGCGCGATGACGGCACATACGACGACATCTTTAACGACTTCTTCAAGTAGTCCGTCGCGTTTGAATCGGTTGAGAGGGGGCGACCTGCACGGGTCGCCCCCGTCCGTTTAGGGTGCCTCCATGGTGACAAAGACCGCCAGGCCGATCTGGAAGCACCCCCGGTTTGTACCGGGGATCATGTACGGGCTGCTCGTCCTGATCGCGCTCTTGTTGGTGTTCTTCGCCGACTGGGACAAGATCCAGAGCAACTTTCTGAAGCCTGAAATCTTTCGGGACATGTTTCCCGAAGTTCTCACGATCGCCGCCAAGAATACCCTCATCTACACGGCAGTAGCCTTCGCGGCCGGCTTTGTGTTGGCGCTGGTGCTGGCGCTCATGAAGCTGTCTCCGATCGGGCCGTACCGCTGGTTCGCAACCTCGTACATCGAGCTATTCCGTGGGTTGCCCGCGCTGGTCACGATCATCCTGGTTGCGTTCGGACTGCCGATTGCGTTCGGATGGCGCATCCCGTTCGGTACCGCCGGCAAAGCTGCGGTCGGGCTCGGGCTGGTCGCGGCCGCCTACATGGCAGAAACTATCCGGGCGGGCATTCAGGCAGTGCCGCGCGGCCAGATGGAGGCCGCTCGCTCACTTGGTATGAGTGCGCCGACCGCGATGGCGTACATCGTTCTCCCCCAGGCATTCCGCATCATCATTCCTCCACTTACCAATGAGCTGGTGCTGCTGATCAAAGACACGTCGCTGTTGTTCGTTGTCGGAACGACGCCCGCCTCGAAGGAGCTGACCAAGTTCGGTCGGGATTTCATGACAACGACGATCAATGCGACCCCTCTCACCGTGATTGCACTGGTCTACCTGATGATTACCTTGCCGATGACCTCGTTGGTTCGTCAGCTGGAGAAGCGGGCGGCGAAGGGACGCTGATGGGGACGCCCGCGATCGAGATCCGAGACCTTCACAAGTACTTTGGCGATCTCGAGGTGTTGCGGGGGATCGACTTCGAGGTCGACACCGGTGAGGTGGTGTGCATTATCGGCCCTTCCGGGTCTGGCAAATCGACACTGCTGCGTTGCGTCAATCGGCTCGAGGAGGCTACGTCGGGCCATGTGTTGATTGAGGGCGAAGATATCACCGACCCGGCATCGGACGTCGACGCACTGCGAGCGAAGATCGGAATGGTGTTCCAACAGTTCAACCTTTTTCCGCACCTGGACGTCCGCAAGAACCTGACGATCTCCCAACGCAAGGTGCTCGGGCGCAGCCAGGATGAAGCAGCTGAGGTGGCTGCCAGGATGCTGGAACGGGTCGGTCTAACCGACAAGATCGACGAGTACCCCGCTCGCCTCTCAGGTGGCCAGCAGCAGCGGGTGGCGATCGCCCGGGCCTTGTGCATGAACCCCGACATGATGATGTTCGATGAGGTAACGAGCGCCCTCGACCCCGAGCTCGTCGGTGAGGTCCTCCAAGTGATGCGCGATCTCGCCGACGAGGGGATGACGATGCTGGTGGTGACCCATGAGATGGGATTCGCTCGTAATGTCGCCGATCGGGTCGTGTTCATGGACGAAGGCATCATCATGGAGGACGGTCCACCCGGTGAGATCCTCGCCAACCCGAAAGAGGAACGAACCAGGGAGTTCCTTCGGATGGTCCTCGAAGAGGGGTTTTAGTTGGTAGCGCTCAGAAGCCTGTCCACCGAAAATCCAAACGTGCGAGCTCAGTGGTGGGAGCGGGACTAGGCCTAGAGCTGGTTGATAGGTACTTCGAACAATGGGCCCGAGCCGGCAGTCACTTGCGGAAGCAAACCGCTGGTCTGGGGGAGGAGCTGCTCGGCATAAAAGCGGGCGGTGGCAACCTTGGCTTCCAGGAACCCTGCGTCCCCGTCGCCTTTCTGGAGCTGTTCGCGGGCGGCGAGAGCCGCCCGTGCCATGCACCAGCCGCCCAGGGTCGTGCCCATCAGGCGAAGGAAGGGTGTCGCTCCGGCGAGGGCGTCGTTCGGGTCGGCGGGGCCGTGCTCCGCCAGCCACAGCACCGCAGCAGTGAGGTCGGCAACGGAGGCGCTCAGCGCCTGGCGGATCGAAGCAAGATCCTCGCCGCTCTCTGCCAGCTCGGCATCGAGCGCCATGATGCGGCCGATGAGTTCTCGTACCACACCACCCTCCCGCATTGGCAACTTGCGGGCGACCAGGTCCATCGCCTGAATCCCGTTTGTGCCTTCATATATAGGTGCGATGCGGGCATCCCGGTAGTGCTGAGCGGCACCCGTCTCCTCGATATACCCCATTCCGCCATGCACCTGGAGGGCGAGTGAGGTCATCTCAACGCCGAGATCGGTGCACCACGCCTTGGCGATGGGGGTCAGCAGCTCCATGTATTCCTGGGCAGCCGTCCGGGCCGCCTCGTCGGGCGAATGGTGGGCAAGGTCGAATGCTTCTGCGGTTTCGTATAGGACGCAACGCATCGCCTCGTTGTATGCCTTGATGGTCATGAGCATCCGGCGGACGTCGGGATGCTGGATGATGGCCGACTGCTCGGTCTTGGGTGCGCCGATGGCCCGGCCCTGCAGGCGTTGCTGGGCGAACGTGAGCGCATGTTGATAGGCGCGTTCCGATACGGCCAGGCCCTCGAGGCCCACCGATAGCCGGGCGCTGTTCATCATGGTGAACATGTAGCTCATCCCTAGGTTCTCCTCACCAACCAGGTACCCAGTGGCGTCTTCAAATGCCATCACACAGGTTGGGCTCCCGTGAATGCCCATCTTGTGCTCGATGGAAACCGCCTTGAAAGTGTTGCGGTCTCCAAGGGAGCCATCGGGATTCACGAGGAACTTGGGGACGATGAACATGGAGATGCCCTTGGTGCCGGGCGGCGCGTCCGGGGTGCGTGCCAGCACCATGTGAACGATGTTGTCCGTCAGGTCGTGCTCACCCCAGCTGATGAAGATCTTGGTGCCTGTGATGGCGTACGACCCGTCGTCCTTCGGCACGGCTTTTGTCCGGATGGCTCCAACATCGGAACCGGCTTCCGGCTCGGTCAGCACCATGGTGCCCATCCACTCCCCGGTCGAGAGCTTGTCGAGGTACACGGCTCGTTGTTCGTCTGAGCCGTGGAACAACAATGCCTCCACGGTTGATTGGGTGAGCATCGGGCCAATGGAAAAGGCCATGTTGGCCGACATGAACATTTCTTGGATCGCTAATCCGACCAGCCAGGGCAGCCCGGCCCCACCCGCCTCGGCT
>JAUXJL010000128.1 GCA_030624805.1 Acidimicrobiia bacterium | reverse complement strand
TCTTGCACAGCTCCACTTTGTATCTCATCGAGGCTCAGATCGAGCTGGCTGAGAAGATCGCCGAACTGTCTGGTATTCCCGACGCCAAGGTCTTCTTCACCAACTCGGGCACTGAGGCAAACGACGCCGCCATGATGCTGTCCACCATTTATCGCAACTCCAATCAGATCCTGGCACTGCGCAATAGCTATCACGGTCGGTCGTTTGCGGCGGTTTCGCTCACCGGCAACCGCTCGTGGTCGCCGACCGCGCTGAGCCCGCTCTCGGTCGTGTACGTGCACAACGGCTACAAGTACCGCAGCCCCTTCGGTCACCTACCCGACGATGAGTTCACCGCCGCCTGTGTCGCGGATCTGCGCGACATGATCGACGTCGCTACGTCGGGGAACGTGGCCGCCATGATCGCCGAGCCGATCCAAGGTGTTGGGGGTTTCACATTGCCGCCCGATGGATTCTTCGGGGCCTTCAAGGAGGTCCTGGACGAGTACGGCATTCTCTATATCAGTGATGAAGTGCAGACCGGCTGGGGCCGAACCGGTGAGAACTTCTGGGGCTACCAGGCACACGATCTCACGCCCGACGTGCTCACATTCGCGAAGGGGGTCGGCAACGGTCTCGCCATGGGTGGGGTGATTGCCCGGGCCGACATCATGGACAGCATCAATGCCAATTCGATCTCAACGTTCGGAGGCAATCCGCTGGCCACGGCCGGTGCACTCGCCAACATCAACTATCTGCTCGAGCACAATCTCCAGGACAACTCGCACAAAGTAGGCAACCACCTCAAATCGCGGCTCGATCACCTGGCAGACGAAGAAGGCTCCATTGTGGGAGATGTGCGCGGCAAGGGGCTTCAAATTGGCATTGAGCTGGTCAAGCCGGGGACCAAGGACCCTGACCCGGGGATCACGACTCAGATCATGGAAAACGCCAAGGAAAACGGGCTCCTGATCGGTAAGGGGGGTCTCTATGGCAACGTGTTGCGGATCGCGCCGCCCCTCAGCCTCACTGAAGGTGAGGCCGACGAGGGCTTCGACATGTTGAGCAAGGCGATTGAGGACGCCGGCTAGCAGGGTCCCGGTTGAGCGGACCTATACCCGCCTTCCAACAGCCGTTCGCCATGTCACTTCTAGCCCGAGAATGTCGTAGAGTCCCGGGCATGGTTTACCTGAGGAGGAGCCGAACCATGCTTTCGAAACGATTACTGCAGATGCTCGCCGCGTTGCTTGCATTTGCTCTTGTCGCTGCCGCCTGTGGCGACTCGAGTTCAGATACGACGGCAGGCACGACGGCAACAACGGTGGATAGTGGGGGAGGCGGCACGGACGTGCCGGAGGACTTCAAGGTTGGGCTGATCCTGGTCGGCCCCGGCAACGACCGAGGCTACAGCCAGGCCCATCTCGAGGGAGCTGAGTATGCAGTAGAGCAGCTTGGGCTGAGTGCCGACGACGACCTGATTGTTCTCGAGTTCGCCAACACAACAGACACGCCTGGACTTTCGCTGCCGGGCACCGCTCGAGACATGGTCGACCTCGGAGCCGACATGATCATCTTCAACTCCGACGACATGCGGGACGGTGCTTTCGAGGCCGCCGAACAACTGCCGGAGGTTCCGATGGTTTGGGCGTCCGGTGATAGCGCCTGGGTTGATGGAAAGGACTATCAGGCCAATCTGACGAATCTCTCCAACGTGTGGGGCCAGATGATTTTCGGCAAGATGATTGCCGGCTGTGCCGCCGCTCTGGAAACCGAGACCGGCGATCTCGCCTACCTCGGTCCCCTGACGAACGACGAGACCCGGCGCCTGGTGAATTCGGCCTATCTTGGCGCCCAGTACTGCTGGGAGAACTTCCGGGATGGGAACCCCGCCGACCTTGGTTTCGAGGTGACGTACATTGGCTTCTGGTTCGAGATCCCCGGTGTGACATTGGATCCAGTCCTGGTGACCAATGCCTTCATCGACGGCGGCGCCGATGTCACCCTGTCAGGTATAGATGCCAACGTGGCTCTCATCCGCAGCGGCCAGCGAGCCGATGCCGGCGAGAACGTCAAGGCGGTGCCGTACGACTTCATAGGAGCGTGCGATGAGGCCCCCGACATCTGTCTCGGTGTTCCCTACTTCAATTGGGGCCCGGCCTATCTGGAGGCTGCTCAAGCCGTCATCGATGGGTCGTTCTCTAACACCTGGACGTGGTTCGAGCCCGATTGGAGCGACATCAATGACCCGGATACGAGCGTGGTCGGCTTCTTCCAGGGCAACGGGCTGTCGGCGGACAACGCGGCCTCGTTGGATACGTTTATCGCCGGATTGGCAGACGGCTCCATCGAGCTGTACACGGGCCCGCTCAACTGGCAGGACGGATCGGAGTTCCTGGCAGCAGGCGAAGTGGCTACCGACTTCCAGATCTGGTATTCGGAACAGTGCCTCGAAGGTGTTGCTGGGGCCTGTTCGGTCAACGTGTTCGGCTAACGACGCTGAATACAAAAGTGAGATTGGGAGGGGAGAGCAACGCTCTCCCCTCCTCGTTTTTGTGAGTTCGACATCGGGCGTGGCGATTCTCTAGCCTCGTGAAACATGAGCCTCGAGCTGCGCGACATTCACAAACACTTCGGTCCGGTTCGCGCAAACGATGGCATCTCGATCACGGTGGAGAGCGGTACGCTCCACGGCCTTCTCGGTGAGAACGGAGCCGGTAAGTCGACCCTCATGAAGGTCCTGTCCGGCTTCCACTCAGCCGACTCCGGCGAGATCGTCCTCGACGGCAAACAAGTGAAACTGGCCTCTCCCGACGACGCAATCGCGGCTGGCATCGGAATGCTCCACCAGGATCCGCTGGTGTTCCTGCCGTTCAGTGTCATCGACAACTTCGTTCTCGGCAGCCCGGGAGCACAGCGGCTGGATAGGAGAGGGGCAGCAGCTGAGCTCAGCAAGCTGTGCGAGCGATACGGATTCACATTCGACCCTCATACTCCGGCTCGGCTGTTGACGGTTGGTGAGCGTCAGCAGTTAGAGATCATTCGCCTGTTGTGGCTAGGAGCCAGAGTCCTCATTCTCGATGAGCCGACGACCGGCATCTCGGCCGATCAGCGCGCCAAATTGTTCGTCACCCTGAAAGCCCTGGCCGATGAAGGGATGAGCGTCATCTTCGTATCCCACAAGCTCGAAGAGGTTGAGGCCTTGTGCCAACGAGTCACCGTGATGACGCGGGGTAAGGTCGTCGGCGAGGTGGAGTTGCCCGTGCCGCCGGAGCAGCTGGTCGAGATGATGTTCGGCCAGATGGTCGAAATCCAGGACCGGACCGAAGTAGCGCTCGGACGTTCACACCTCGCGCTTGACTCGATGCGAATGGCGAGTGGCCTCCTGAGCGAGGACCCGATATCTCTCGACGTGAAATCTGGAGAGGTCATCGGGGTGGCGGGCATGGAAGGGAGCGGTCAGGACACGTTCTTGCGGATTTGCTGCGGCATGCGGACGCCGGCGGAGGGGACGGTGGCGATCGCGGGCGAGGATCTTACCGGCCAGCATTACCACGAGTTCTTGAATGCGGACGTCAAGTATCTGCCGGCCGGCCGCCTGGAGGAGGGTCTCATCGAGGGCCTAACGATCACGGAGCATTTCGTGTTGGCAGGAGAAGACTCGAATTTCTTCATCGATTGGGGGGCAGCCCGCACCCGGGCGGAGGAGCAAGTCGATCACTACACCATCAAAGGGACAGAGGCCTCTACTGCAGAGTCACTCTCCGGTGGAAACCAGCAACGGGTTCTGCTGGCCATGCTCCCGCCGGAATTGACCGTCTTGCTGATGGAACATCCCACCCGGGGCCTTGACATTGAGTCCGCCGACTGGGTGTGGGAGCAACTGCTCGGCCGACGTGAGGGCGGCACTTCCATCGTGTTCGCCTCGGCCGATCTGGACGAGCTGCTCCGTTATAGCGACCGCATTCTGGTGTTCTTCTCCGGTCGGATCATCGGTGAGCTTGATGCGGCCGACACAAACGTCGACGAGATCGGATTGCTCATCGGCGGCCGGACCAGCGGGGGCGGGGCGTGACCTGGACTCGTCTCAGCAACGTACTCCTGCCGGCGACGGTGGTGTTCGTGTCCGTGGTGACACTGCTGCTCTTGGCCGGCACCAACCCGTGGGACCCGCTGCGGGTGATTGTTGAGGGCTCAATCGGCTGGCCGCCGTTTGAGGAAGGATCCGCCCGCAAAGTCGGAGACACATTCATGTTGTGGGTGCCAATTGCCCTTGCTTCGGCCGGCCTCATCGTCACCTTCAACGCCGGCATGTGGAACATCGGGATTGAAGGCCAGATCATCATGGGGGCCATCGCGGCTGCCTGGGTGGCCCGCGAGGTCTCGGCCCCACGCCCACTGCTTGTATTCCTCACAATCCTGGCCGGCGCAGTTGGCGGGATGTTGTGGGGCCTGCTGGTTGGCCTGTTGCGAACCGCCGGCGGCGTGAACGAGATCTTTGGAGGTCTCGGACTCGACTTCGTCGCGCTTTCTCTCACGACCTACTTGATCATCGGCCCATGGGCGCGGTCCGGCGTCGCATCCACCAGCGGCACTGACCCATTCCCCGATGAGGCCCTACTGCCATCGTTGGCGAACTCCAAGCTCTCGCTATTAGCCGTCGGCATCACAGTGTTAGCGCTCGTCGGGGTCTGGATCCTTTTCCGTGGCACCCTCTACGGGCTCAGGCTCAAGGCAGTCGGCCGTAACCGTCCAAGCTCCTTTCTTTTGGGCATCCCAACCAACCGTTATCTGCTCGGCGCGTTCATGATCTGCGGTGCTCTCGCCGGGATCGCAGGGACATCCCAGGCGACCGGTTTTCATTTCAAGTTGATCCCCGCCATTTCGGGCGGCTTTGGGTTCCTGGCGATATTGGTGGTTCTGCTCGCCCGCTTCCGGCCGATCTGGGTAGTTCCGATCTCATTCTTCTTTGCCATGGTTGCGGTCGGCAGCCCGGGTCTGTCGCTACGGCTCGATTTGCACGGTTCGCTCGGTGGAGTGCTGCAGGGGGTCCTCGTGCTCTCTGCAATGCTCGGGCTCGGGTGGGCGGCCTACCTGGCGCGGCGGCGCCTGATCGCCGGCGGGACGAGCAGCACATGAGTGGACTCTTCAACGCGTTCGTCGACATGTTCGACACGGCAACTATTGCCTCGATAGTTGCTGGAGCCTCGGCGCTGTTGTTCGCCACTATGGGCGAGACCATCAGCGAGAAGGCCGGTGTCATCAACCTGTCCGTCGACGGAAGCATGATGCTGGCTGCGCTGGCCGGTTTCGTAGTCGCATTTGAGACAGACACCGTATGGCTGGGATTCCCCGCCGCCGCGGCGGTGGGTGTAGCGGTGGCGTTGCTGATTGCGTTCGCCAACATCAAACTGAGCCTCAATCAAGTGGCAGTGGGTTTTGTTCTCTTTGCGTTGTGCACCGAGCTGAGCCGATTCCTGGGAAATGGGTATGTCGGCCGCCCACCGGTCGGAGTTCCAGCCTGGGGCATTCCCGGTCTGAAGTCCATTCCCTTCTTGGGCCCGGTGATGTTTGACCACAACGTCGTTGTCTACCTGGCCTACCTGACCGTGATCGCCACCTACCTGTTTATGTACCGGACCCGCAGAGGACTCGAGTTGCAGGGCATCGGAGAGCGACCCGAAGCTGCCCACTCCCGCGGAATCGCTGTCAACAAGATGCGTTATCTCTACACCGCGTTGGGTGGAGCCCTCATCGGAATTGGTGGCGCCGCCTTCAGCCTGGACGTAAAGCTGGGATGGGCGGATCGCCCCACTCGCAACCTCGGTTGGATCGTGCTCGCCATCGTCATATTCGGCGGGTGGCACCCGCTGCGGGCAGCTTTCGGGGTGCTACTTTTTGGAGCGCTGCAGGCCTATGCGATCAAGCTCGTGCCGGAGTTCCCCAGCTTGTCGCAGGTGCTTCCGAGCATTCCCTTCCCGGCCATGATTCTGGTCCTCGTGATCGTCAACTGGAAGGCGTTGTTGAAGTGGCTCGACCGCTACCCATTCTTGAGAGCCATCTTGCGAAGCGATCCTCCGACCGCGATTGGCACACGCTTCGAAATCAACTAGCACTCGTGAACGCGGTCGAGATCACGGGCCCCGCCGACGGACCGCCGATCGTTTTCCTTCACGGGGCAGGGGCCAATCTTGCCATGTGGAATCCGCAGGTGGAGCGGCTGTCGAACACCTTCCGGTGCATAGCGGTAGACCTCCCCGGTCACGGCTCGCGGCAGTCGGAGCGATTCACGCTCGAGGCAGGCGTTGAAGCGGCCGG
>JAUXJL010000044.1 GCA_030624805.1 Acidimicrobiia bacterium | reverse complement strand
CGGGATAGTTCACCCTCTGGCGTGCTGCGTGCTGCGTGCTGCGTATTGCGTACTGCGCTTCGGGCGAGACCTCGTTCGCAGCGGGAGTAGCCTCCCCAACACGGGAAAGGAGGTGATATGGGGAAGCGTTATGCCCGTCTCACGACACCGCTTGTGCGCGAAGGTGGCGAGTTGCGGCCCGCCTCCTGGGAGGTAGCTCTCGATCGGACGGCCGCCGGGTTCCGGTCGGTGATGGCCGATCATCCCGGCTCTGCCTTCGGAATGTTTTCGTGCTCCAAAGCGACCAACGAGATGAACTTCTTGGCCCAGAAATTCGCCAGGGTCGTTCTCGGCACGAACAATATCGATAGCTGCAACCGAACTTGACACGCTCCTAGCGTCGCCGGTCTGGCGGCAGTCTTCGGAGCCGGCGGCGGAACCAGCTCATATCGCGAAATTGAGGAGACCGACCTCATCATCCTGTGGGGATCGAACGCCCGCGAGGCCCATCCCATCTTCTTTCATCATCTCCTCAAGGGAATCCATGGCGGGGCCCGCATGTATGCGGTCGACCCCCGCCGGACGGCATCGGCCGCCTGGGCCGATGTCTGGCTCGGCATCGACGTCGGATCCGACATCGCCCTCGCCAACGCCGTCGGCCACGAGATCATCGCCCAAGGCCTCCACAATCAGGCCTTCATCGAAGGATCCACCACCGACTTCGACGAATACGCTGAGTCGGTCGAGCGGTACACGCCGGAATATGCGGAGCAGGTGGCCGGGATCCCGGCCGATGCAATTCGTCAACTTGCCTTCGAGTATGCAACCGCACAGACCGCTCAACTGTGCTGGACGCTCGGTATTACCGAGCACCACACCGCCACCGACAATGTCCTCGCCCTCATCAACTTGGCGTTGCTTACCGGTCACGTTGGCCGGTGGGGCTCTGGATTGGTGCCGATCCGGGGTCAAAACAACGTCCAGGGCGGCGGTGACATGGGCGCCCTTCCCAACAAGCTGCCCGGCTTCCAAAACGTCGAGGACGACGAGCTGCGTGGCAAGTTCGAGGCCAAATGGGGCACCGAGGTCCCTGCGACGAATGGCTGGCATCTCTCGCTCATGTTCGAGGCCATGGAGCGGGGCGATATTCGAGCCTTGTACGTGATCGGCGAGAACCCGGCCCAGGCAGAAGCCGATGTGAGCCGGGCACGTCGTCTACTCGGCGACCTCGACATGCTCGTCGTCCAGGACATTTTCCTCACCAGGACCGCCGGGATGGCCGACGTTGTGTTGCCGGCGGCTGCCGCCTGGGCGGAGACTGAGGGAACGGTGACTAACAGTGAGCGCCGTGTGCAGCGGGTGCGCAAGGCTCTCGAACCGCCCGGCGACGCCCGCGACGACCTGGCCATCCTGGCCGATTTGGCTGGTCACCTCGGACACGATTGGGGATATCCAACCGCCGAGCAACTGTGGGACGAATTGCGAAGCCTGTCTCCGATGCACGCCGGCATGTCTTATCGCCGGTTGGAAGAACAGCGAGGACTGCAATGGCCTTGCCTCGATGAACAGGACCCTGGCAGCCCCTTCCTACATGGACGCTTGTGGGCCAAGGATCCCGGCGACCGGGGGCGCCTCGCACCGTTCAGCCCGGTCGAATGGGTGGCACCCGCCGATGAGCTGAGCGACGAGTACCCGATCCGTCTCACCACCGGACGTCGCCTCGACTCATACAACACCGGCGTGCAATCGGCCGGCTATTCCTCGCCGCGCCGCCTCGGCGAGTCGCTCGACCTCGACCCGGAAGACGCCGCCCGCCTGGGGATCGGCGATGGCGAACGGGTACGTGTCATATCACGGCGCGGATCGGTCGAAGCCCCGGCACGTGTTGTGGGCGGATTGCGGCCCGGTCTGGCATTCATGACGTTCCACTTCCCCGACGACGTCGATGTCAACACGCTCACCATCGACGCGTGGGATCCCAAATCGGGCACTGCCGAGTTCAAGGCGACCGCCATCCGCGTGGAGAAGGTCTAAGTGGACCTGAGGCTGTTGCCCGATGCGCCCACCGACCCAGAGCGGGCGGCGGTGGACGGCCTGCTCGGCTCGCCCGGTTCCTCATGGGAGGGAGCCGTTGCGCGAACCAGCCTCGACGACCGGATCGCCCACGGAGGCTCGGAGGCCCGCAACCGGCGCCATCTTTTGCTCCCGGCGCTGCACACACTTCAGGATGCCGTGGGGTGGATCAGCAAGGGCGGTCTCAACTACATCTGTCAACGTCTCACCGTGCCGCCCGCCGATGCCTATGGGGTAGCCACCTTCTACCACTTGCTCAGCACTGAAGCGCAGGCTCGGGCGATGGCCTACGTATGTGATGACATCGCGTGTCGTGGGCGCGGAGCTGAGGAACTGGTCGCCGATCTCGAGGCTGAACTGGGGCCGGCGGGCGAAGGAGTCGAAGCGACGTGGGAGCGGAGCCCATGCCTCGGGCGATGTGAGCATGCACCGGCTGCGTACTTTCGCATCGCCGGCGACATTCCGGCTCGCGAATCATGGTCTCCCGTTGATTCTGAGTCGCTGCTCGCCTGGCTCAGGCGTGAAACAACAACCCTGTCTCAACCGGATTCGGCCCCGCAGGTGGACTCAGGAGTCGAGGGCCTGAGGCTGCTCCGCCGGGTCGGCACAGTATCGCCCGGCAGCCTCGACAGTTATCGGGAGCACGGTGGGTATGCGGCCCTCGGTTGGGCCGCCGAGCGCGGCCCCGAGCATGTGATCGCCGAAGTGGAGGCTTCCCGGCTGCTGGGCCGGGGTGGGGCGGCGTTCCCAGCCGGTGTCAAATGGCGCTCCGTTGCCGAATCGCCTCCCGGCGCGCGGTACGTCATCTGCAACGCCGACGAATCCGAGCCGGGCACTTTCAAGGATCGAGTCCTGATGGAAAACGACCCGTTCGCGCTGGTCGAGGCCATGACTATCGCCGGGCTGGCAGTCGGCGCCGAGCAGGGGTACCTCTACATTCGTGGTGAGTACCCGTACGCCGAAGAGACCATCGGAATCGCCATCGACCAGGCCAGGGCTGCCGGACTGCTCGGCGAGATAGACATGAGTGGCGGCTTCCGCTTCGACATCGAGATTCGCCGCGGGGCCGGCGCCTACATCTGCGGCGAGGAGACCGCCCTGTTCAACTCCATTGAGGGCTACCGGGGCGAGCCCCGTCAGAAGCCGCCGTTCCCAACTCAGTCGGGCCTGTTCGGCAAGCCGACACTGGTCAACAATGTCGAGACGCTGTTCAACGTTCTCGACATCGTCTTGGAGGGCGGAGAGGCCTTCGCCGCCACGGGTACCGAGTCGTCCACCGGGCCGAAGCTGTTCTGCCTGTCGGGCGACGTGGCTACTCCCGGCGTGTACGAGTTCCCGTTCGGGGCAACACTCGAGGACGTCATGGAAGCAGCCGGGGGAGTTACGGGTGAGCTCGCAGCCGTCCTGGTTGGCGGGGCTGCCGGCTCCTTCGTTGGACCGGACCGGATCGATATCCCGTTGACCTTCGAAGGGGCCCGTGAGGCAGGCCTCAGTATTGGATCAGGTGTTGTTATGCCGTTCAATACCGAAACCGACTTCGGTGATATCACCCGCCGGATCGCAGCCTTTTTCCGAGACGAGTCGTGCGGCCAATGTGTGCCGTGCCGGGTTGGGACCACGAGACAAGAAGAGGCACTGGCTCGCCTCACCAATGAAGCCGCGACCGGCACTGAGCTGGAGTTGATCGACGACATTGCATTGGCGATGCGGGACGCTTCGATTTGTGGGCTCGGCCACACTGCGTCCGGGGCCATCCAGTCGGCCATCGGTCTGGGACTGCTCTCGTGACCGTGCAGGTCACCGTTGACGGGCGGCCGACCAAAGTTCCCGACGGAGCAACGATTCTCGATGTTCTGCGGGGTCAGGACATCGACACACCCACCCTGTGCTTCTCCGACAACCTCACCCCGGTCAACACCTGCCGCGTGTGCGTGGTGGAGGTAGAGGGCTCCCGAACCTTGGTTCCGGCCTGCTCGAGGGTGGCCGAGGACGGGATGGTGGTCAGTACCGCAACTGATCGAGTGCGGCACAGCCGCCGCACGGTGCTCGAGTTCCTCGGTTCTTCCGTCGACCTCTCGGTCGCGCCGAACGTGGCGGACTGGATGGATGAGTATGAGGCCGACACGAACCGCTTCGGGCCCAACGTCGCTACCGTCGATCAACCGGTCAAGGTGCAGGACGACCTCTACATCCGTGATTACGCCAAGTGCATCCTGTGCTACAAGTGCGTTGAAGCATGTGGAGTAGACGCCCAGAACACGTTCGCCATCGCCGTGTCCGGCCGCGGGTTCGAGGCGACCATCTCAACGGAATTCGACAATCGGCTTCCTGATTCCGCCTGTGTCTACTGCGGGAATTGCATCGGGGTGTGTCCGACCGGGGCGCTCATGTTCAAGTCTGAGTTCACGATGCGCCGCCAGGGCACCTGGGATGAGTCGGCCCAGACGGTTACCGAGACCATTTGTTCGTTCTGCGGGGTGGGCTGCAGTCTCGAGCTCTACGTCCAGAACAATGAGATCGTGAAAGTACTTTCACCTCTGGACCACGACGTAACGAGCGGCCACCTCTGCATAAAGGGCCGGTTCGGCTGGGAGCACATTCAGGGGTAGTCAGGCTGCCCTGGGGCCGGACGGCGAGTGATCGTGCGGGCATGCCACCGGGGTGCGGAGCTGCCAGAACGTATTCTCGTACGGGTAGTGAGGACAGGAGGGGAGCATCTGCCCTTCACACACGAGCACTGTGTGGCCGTGGCGGTCCGACCAGTACCCGCCGGTTTGTACCGGTACGCCGTTCAGGTAGCTGATAGGGGCCATGGTTGGGTGCCTTCGCGGGTGATTCGTCATCATCGGTATCGGTGCGATTGGTGGCCTGCTTGACGACTAGTCGAGATCGGACGGCGCTCAATCTGCCGGCTGGAGGAGGCTATGCCCGCTCAGGTCTTCCGGGGTTGGCCGGCCGAGCAAGTCAAAGACAGTGGGAACCACATCGAAGGAACTGCGTCGCCCGCGATCCTCCGGCTCAAACGCCGGTGAGTTGAGCCAGGCAATTCCGTGATCGCCAGTATGTCCACCCGTGCGGCGATGGGGGACGGGGCCAATCCGACCATGCACGGGGTGGTCGAGCGAGATTGGTGCACCCTCCCAGATTACTTCGAGATCGGCATCGGTTTCGCCAAGCAAAAGGGGATCACTTTCGACGAACCGCCGGACCGATTTGACTGCGGGCCTGCCGGTTTCAGGATTCCGGCACTCTTCCAGCAAGGTGGTCAATGCCGCGCACGCCCGTTCGTACTGTTCCGGTCGAACCTTTTCGCGAGCTTCCCGACCGCGCAGGTTGATCCGGATTCTGCCGTGGTAGTAGGCCGGGATGGCGAACGCCTCCATGTCCGGCCAGTAGCGCCGATAGCGAGCCGCCGGGATCCAATCGACCGATTGTGACCGGGCGCGCCGCTCCTCGGAGATGGCGGGGCTGGCCGGCCGCATTCGCCTCCGCACCGCCGCCCACCGGCGGTTCGGGTGGCGCAGCTGCTGAACGACGCTTGGAGACCAGGGCTCGTCCTCGGCCAACATCGGAATCTCTGATGTCTCCCAATCCGTCCGCGCCTCCAGGAGGGGATGCCCGAACTGGTCCCGATAGAGAAGTTCCGGAAGGAGCACCATGCTCGGGACATCTGATTGGTTTGGTCCCATCCCGTGCATGGCAAAGGCGAGCACCGACGCGTCGGGGAAGGCATCGGTGAGCGCGCCGACCATTTCATCGACTGCGTCGTACACCCCGGCGAGTGCCCGGCCCGCCGGGGCGGCGCTTGGCAGGGAGTGCAACGGATGGGTTGAGTCCCATCCGTGCCAGAAGGGCTCGACCGCAGAGTGAAACTCACCCATGACAATCAGGGCCAGTTCCCAATCCGGGAGACGTTCCGACAGGAGCCAGTGCGCGACATCGGAGCGTTGCCGAGCGGCGGCGGCCAGCAGCCTGCCGTGGGATTCGGTCCGGGCTGCGCTCGGCCAGCTGAACCCGTAGAGGCTCTCATGACCGGCGAATTCGCCGAACCGCTCTGTCATCTCGGACAAGATTTGGGGTGGTTGCGATTGGGTGGGTACACCGGAGTCATGAGCGCCCCAGCCGACAACTCCCTGGACCGACGGTACTTTGCCGATGTCAAGGTACGGGCAATCGAAAACAACCGTACGCACCGGAAGCCGGTCGAGGAACGGCGTCCGTTCGGTCGGCATCTGAAGGAACTCGGAGGTGTTGGCGTCGAAGTGGATTGCCGACCACGGGCCGCCGTCGCTCGGCGAGTGGCCGGTACTGAAATGTTCCCAGGTCAGGCCGGAGAAGATCTCGACGCCGTGGTCGAGCTCGAAGCGAACGCTCGAGTCGCGAAGATGTCGGAGGTTTGGGAGCCTCCCGTCGGCCATGAGGGCACGTCCGACGGATTCTTCGTATCCGTCGAGGCCGAGTACCAAGAGCCTGCGTGGTTCATCCATGTCTGTCGCCCCCGCTCAGCGCCATGTGATGTTAAGCGTATTCGTGGAGTCGGGCGCGGCCGCCTGTTCGAGAGGAGCAGCTATTCCACTAATACCAACGGGCACCGGCGGTGAGGATGTTGGATCACTCGCATGGGCTGGCGATAGGTGCGGCTTAGCAACTCGGCGTTGAGCACCTCAGCAGGAGGTCCGGCGGCTGCGACCTGTCCTTCAGCCAGCAGAACCAGGTGGTCGGCGTACGCCGCCCCGAGGTTGAGGTCGTGCAGCACCACCAGGACTGCCACCCCGGTGGCTGCCCGGTCGCGGAGCAACCGCATGGCGTGCTCTTGATGGTGAACGTCGAGTGTTGCGGTCGGTTCGTCGAGCAAAATGACCGGGGTTTGCTGGGCCAGGATCCGGGCCAGCGCCACTCGGGTCTGCTCACCGCCCGAAAGTGACGGGAAGATGCGGTGCTGCAGTTCCAGAGTATCTGTGGCCGCCATCGCATCGTGAACGATCGACCTATCCCGGTCGTGTGAGTTGTCCGGGTCCTTATGGTGGGGGTGGCGGCCCATTGCGACGATGGCGCGGGCGGTGAATGGAAACGGCACAACGGTCTGCTGGGGGAGTACCGCCCGCAGGCGAGCCAGCCCGGCGGCGGAAAACCGGTCGATGGGGGTGCCATCCAACTCAATAATGCCGGCGGTTGGCTTGCGGTCCCCGGCCATCAGTTGGAGCAGCGTCGATTTGCCGGATCCGTTTGGGCCCACGAGGCCAAGCACTTCGCCCCCGACTGCACTCAGGGTCACGTCTCGCACCAGGTGGGCGTCGTCGATGGAGAAACCGACGGCGCTGGCGGTGAGGGTAGCCATCAGCCCCATGCCCCATATTCGGCCCGGGTGCGTCTCAGCAGCCACAAGAAGAAAGGTCCACCGGCCAGGGCCGTAAGCAATCCGACAGGGATTTCCGTCGGGCTTGCCAGAGTGCGGGCGCCCAGGTCGGCAACCAGCACGAGCACCGCTCCGGCCAGGGCGCTGGCAGGGAGGACAGTGCGATGATCCGGCCCGGCTACCAGCCGAACTCCGTGCGGGGCGAGCAGACCTACGAACCCGATGATGCCGGCTGCCGCAACGCCGGCCCCGATGCCAAGGGCAACCAGCACGAGCACCAGGACTCGCACCCGCTCGACGTCGACGCCGAGATGACGAGCTTCTGATTCACCCAGTAGCAGCAGGTTGAGCCGACCGGCGAAAAACGGGAGCAGTAACAGGCACACCCCACCGAACAACAGCGCCGGTCGGGCGCCTTGCCAGGTGGCCAGGGTGAATGATCCGAGGAACCAGAAAAGAGCCGTCTGAAGGCGGCTGCTGTCCACCGCGAAGCTCAGGTAACCGATCGCCGCCGAGGCCACCGCGCTGACTGCGACTCCCGTCAACACGAGATTCACGACCTCGGTACGACCCTCGTAGCGAGCGAACAAATAGACGATCACCGCCACCCCAAAGGCGCCGGCAAATCCGCCGATCGGAGACCCAAACGACCCGAGGATACCCGGTCCGACGGCGAGCACTATCCCGGCGCCGAGGGCGGCTCCGCTCGAGATGCCGATGATCTGGGGGTCCGCCAGCGGGTTGCGGAACAGACCCTGGAGGGCGGCACCCGCCATCCCCAGCACGGCCCCAACCAGCGCTGCCAGCACCAGCCGCGGCAGCCGCAACGACCAGACCACTGCGTTCTCCTGAGGCGAGAAATCGACTCCGATGTCGAGGCCGGCATGGTCGAGGAGGATCGCCACCACCTTCAACGGCCCGACATCGAAGGACCCCATACCCAGGTTGGCGAGGGCGGCGGCCACCAGCAGCACCACAAGGGTGGGCCACAGCCAACTGCGGTGGGTGGCGACCGGAGCCCGGCCAGCAGCCATCAGCTGTCCGCGAGCTCCGGGTGTAGGTCGAGAATCAACGCACGGAGGGCTTCACCAGTGCGCGGCCCGAAGCCAAGGAATAGAGCGTCGTCGTAAATGAGCAAGTTGCCGGCCGCTCCGGCTGTCGTCTGGGCCACTCCGGGAAGGGCTGCGAACGCTTCGGGCCCGCCGAGTGAGTCGACGGCGGCCTGTGAAGTGACGAAGAAATCGGGGTTGGCGGCCGCCAGTGCCTCTGGGGTGAGAAGCCCGACCGGCGGTCCTTGCACCGTGTCCTGCGCATTCGCCCCCGCAAACAGAGCGGACGTCACCGAGCCAGGCCCGAATAGCAGCAGCGCCTCCGGGCCCCGGGCATACACGAACGCGACATCGGGCCTCTCAGACGCACCGGCTGCCAGCGCGGTTGCGTCGTTGATTTCGGTGTCCACCCGATCGGCCAGCACCGCTCCAGCCGCGTCCTCGCCGACGAGGCGGGCGACGGCTTCGATCTTGTTGCGGATGCCGCTCAGCTGGTTCTCGAGGGTGATGATGGCGACGGGTATGCCGGCACTGCGAATCTGCTCGATCACTTCGACAGGGCCGATCTGTTGATCACCGATAACGAGGGTCGGATTGACGGCCAGGACGGGCTCGGCAGCCAGGAACTGTCCGAATCCGATCGGCGGGCCAATTTGGAGAGCCTCAGGTGGATACGTGGTGGTCACGTCCACTCCGACCACCCGGTCACCGGCTCCGATTTCGAACAAGATCTCGGTGATGTCGCCGTTGAGCGACACAATTCGGCTCGAATCGGTGATGGTCACCTCAACTCCGTCCGCACCTATGAAAGTGACACTGTCCGGCTCGGCCATCGTGGTGGTGGTAACCGGCGCGAGAGTTGTCGTCGTAGTGGAGTCGACCGCAACTGTGGTCCCATCAAAGGTCGTATCCGACGAATCAGAGTCCCCGCAGGCAGCCGCCACCAGAACGAGGATCACCACCAAGATGAGCATGCGTCGCATTGTTCGGATCTCCTGAGCGTGGCGCACGCTATCGGCGTTTGGTACCGACAGGAAGTCGGAAAAACAGCTGCTCGATATGATGGTGCGGTGCCGCGTATCAACGCATCCACCATCGAGGAGCACCGCCGGGCGACGAGGCGGGCGCTGTTCACCGGAGCTCACGACCTATTCGGTCGAGTCGGATATGTGGAGACCACCCTGGGAGATATTGCAGCTCATGCCGGCATCGGTCGCACCACCTTCTACGACTATTTCGTAGACAAGGAGGACCTCCTGGCCTCTCTGGTCGAGGAGTCACTGCCTGAGGTGTTCGCCACCATGATTGACGAGATACCACGCACGATGTCGTTGCGCGATCAACTGGCCGGGTTGGCGGTATCGATGGTTGAGTTTGTCGTGAGCGACCCCGTCTTCGGCCTGATCCTCCACCAGGACGTTCCGCGGCTCGGCCCCGAGGCGCAGCGGCGGATCGCCGTCACGCATCAAAATCTCATGACCGAGTTCGCTCGCATCTATCGGCTGGGTGTTGAAGCCGGCGAGTTCCGAGACATGCCGTTCGATCTCGCAGGCCATTTCATCATTGACGTTGTGATGTCGGGAGCCCGCACGATGCTGAAGTCAGAGGAGCCCAAACAACGTTTTCACGAAGTGGCCGAAGAAACGGTCCGCTTTTTACTGGGCGGCCTTGGAACCGGCTAGCTACCAATATCGCCAGCCTCCCCCAAATCGTGTGATAACTTTTCGCCGCGCACACAAGGAGTGTCGATGAGAAGGCCAGCAACAACCCCCGCCTGAATCGGGACCCTTTCGCGCCACGAGCGGGGTCCGATTCGGACAGTTGAGCCCGTTTCCCACCTAGGACCCATCTCGTGATACCTGTACGAAGCTATTGGAATTTACTTTCTGCCTATCTGAGGCACCAACGCGCCCGCACCGCCGTGCTGGCCATCTTGCTGTTTACCGGGATTGGACTGCAAGTTCTCAACCCCCAGATCATCCGCTCGTTCATCGATCGAGCTATAGCCGGTGACAGCACCGACAACCTCATCCCGATCGCCATCCTGTTCATGGCTGTCGCGGTGGTGTACCAGGCGCTCAATGTGACCGCCACCTGGATGGCGGAACATATTGGTTGGACTGCCACCAACGAACTGCGACGCGACCTGGCAGATCATCTGTTGAACCTCGACATGGACTTCCGCAAGACCCACACACCCGGTGAGCTGGTGGAGCGGGCGGATGGCGATGTGACCGCCCTTTCGAACTTCTTCGGACAGTTCATGATTCACGTCGTCGGCAACCTGGCGTTGCTGCTCGGGGTTCTCGTCTTGCTG
>JAUXJL010000088.1 GCA_030624805.1 Acidimicrobiia bacterium | reverse complement strand
GGAGGCGCGGCCCAGCCGGGTCCAGCTCCAGCTCGTCGTTGAGATCGACTGAGTGGCGGGGCACGAATGCCACGACGATTAGTCCCGTCGCCAGTGCGTGCAGGTCGGGCTCGGGTACTGACAGTCGGTCGGCCATCACAGTGACCGGGAATACAGCCACCAGGCGCCGGCCACCCGGATCACCAATGCGGTGACTAGTGAATCGATGATGAGGTAGCGGGTTTGCATGTGGGGAACTGTATCCGGCAACGCCTTCGGCGTCGCTGGCAACGCCTTCGGCGTTGCTTGGGAGTTGCTTCGCAACTCCACGGCCAGCCGGTAGACAGTATCGGTTCTCAACACCGTTGCTGGTTCAGTGGAACGGGGTTCCTCTGGGTCCGGCGCCTACAACACTGCCTGCTGCCTACCGCCTCCTACTAACCTCAGTCTTCGTCCAGGAGGTTCTTGCCTTGTACGACGTCGTCATCATCGGGGGAGGACCAGGCGGCTACGCTTCGGCCCTCTACGCCCACAACTTCGGGCTGTCCGTTGCCCTCGTTGAGAAGGAGCGGGTCGGTGGGACGTGTCTCATTCGTGGCTGCGTACCCGCCAAGACGTGGCTGGAGGCGGCCGAGGTGTTCGCAACCGTCTCTGCGGCGGCCGACTTCGGAGTGCACACATCGGCTCCTTCCTTCAGCTGGGAACAGGGGCTGGCTCGTAAGAATCGTGTTGTCGACCAGCTTGTCGACGGCCTGGCCGGGCTCTTGAAGAAGCGCAAGGTCGAGGTTATTGATGGGTACGGCCGCCTGGCCGGTCCCGGCAGGGTGGTTGTCGACACCGCCGACGGAGCCGTTCAGCTCGAGAGCCGTCACATCATCCTTGCGACCGGCTCGGTACCCCGCTCGATTCCCGACTACGACTTCGACGGTGAACAAATCCTCAGCTCGGACCACGCCCTCGACTGGGACCGGGACCCCGGCAGGGTGGCTGTCATCGGCGGGGGGGCAATCGGGTGTGAATTTGCCTCGCTGCTGGGCGACCTCGGTAACGAGGTGCATCTGTTCGAGATGCTCGATCAGATCGTTCCCGGCACCGACCCCCAAGCAGCCCGCTCACTCCAGCGGCAAATGGCCGGTAGAGGCGTCGAGATTCGGACGGGAGTTTCAGTGGGTCCGCCGCATCGCGGCGATGGTGTGATCACCGTCCCGTTTGGCGAGGACTCAGTCGAGGTGGATGCCGTGCTGGTTGCTGTCGGACGAGCGCCCCGGACCGGGGATCTTGGCCTGGAAGCCACCAAGGTCGAAATCGATCGAGGATATGTCATCGTCGACCTCGACACGAATCAAACCGCCGAGCCGGGGGTGTTCGCGGTCGGCGACATCGTTGCCGGCACACCGCAACTGGCACACGCCGGTTTCGCTGAAGCGATTGCCGCCATCACATACATCGCTACCGGCGAGCCAAATCCGGTCAACTACAGGGCGATTCCGCTTGTCGTCTACACACATCCAGAGCTCGCTTCGGTGGGGCTTACCGAGATCGAAGCAGAGGAGCTCGGCTACGAAGTCGAGAAAACCGCCCATACCCTGGCCGGGGTGAGTCGGGCGATCATTCGTGGCAAGAGTCAGGGCCTTGTCAAGATCATCTCTGCCAAGGACGGGCCCATCCTCGGTGCCACGGTCGTCGGACCTGAGGCAGGTGAGCTGATCCACGAACTCATGTATGCCGTCGGTTGGGAGGCGCTCCCGGCTGAAGCCGCTGCCTTCATTCATGCCCACCCGACACTGTCGGAGGCGATTGGCGAGACGCTGCTGTCCGCGGCGGGAAGACCTCTCCATTGATGAGAGTTGCAGTGCGTACCATGCTTAGCCTGATTATCCATTCCACCGAGGGAGTCGAGTAGCTATGGCCCAAATTGTCGCGATGCCCCAGCTGGGCGAGACCGTCACCGAGGGAACCATTCTCCGGTGGATGAAGCAGCCGGGAGACACGATCGAGTTGGATGAGGCTCTCGTCGAGATCTCAACCGACAAGGTCGACACAGAGATTCCTTCACCGGTGGCAGGTGTTTTACAAGAGATCCTGGTTGCGGAGGGCGAAACTGTGGAGGTCGGCACCGAATTGGCCGTAATCGCGGCCGGCGGCGAGGATACGGCACCCGCCGCGGCGCCTGAGGCGGCTGCTCCTCCGGCTGCTACGGCTTCGATCACGCCGGATCCACCCGTCGGCGTTGAGCCGGTAGCAGTTCCCGACGTACCCGCCGCTCATGCGGGAGAGGTTGTCCCAGCCGCTGAGCTCGGTCCGAGATCCGGCCCAGGCAACGGTCAACGCCAGGTGCTCTCACCGGTGGTTCGCAGGCGAGCTGCGGAAGCAGGCGTTGACCTCGCTCTTGTCCCGGGTACCGGGGCCGGTGGCCGAATTACTCGCACCGACCTCGAAGACTTCATCGCCGCCGGACCTTCTCCTGCGGCCCCCCCGAGCCCTCCGGCCGTTGCCACACCAGAGGTCGCGACCGGGGCGGGGGCGGCCCCCCCGAGCCCTGCGCCGGTTGCCACACCAGAGGTCGTGACCGGGGCGGGGGCGGCCCCCCCGAGCGCTCCAGTTGTCACTCCAACTGCCGCGGCTGCGGCCGCCGTGACCCCGCCGGCTCCGGCGCCTGCTCAGGCAGCCGCTCCGGCGGCTGCTCAGGTCGCCACCGGCGAGCCGGTGGCAGCTCCCGACGGCGTGCATCTCATGCCGGGTGACGAGGTCGTCGAGCTTTCCCGACTTCGCCAGCGTATTGCCACAAACATGATAAAGGCGAAACAGTCGGCCGCCCATGTGTGGGCCTCGGTCGAGGTGGATTACGAAAACCTCGAGCGGGTCAGGTCACGGCACAAAGCGCAATGGAAGGAGGCCCAAGGGTATTCACTCACCTACCTCCCGTTCATCGCCCGAGCCACCGTCGATGCCTTGACGGCGTTTCCGGTTGTGAATTCCTCCATTTATCCCGACGAGGGCAAGGCTGTGTATCACGGCTCCATCAACCTCGGCATCGCAATCGACCTCAACCAGCAGGGCCTCGTGGTCGGGACGGTACGCGGAGCCGACGGCTTGCGGGTGGTCGGGCTGGCGCGGGCCATCCGGGAAGTTGCCGACAAGGCTCGCAACGATCAGCTTCAACCTGATGACGTATCCGGCAGCACATTCTCGATCACGAACCCGGGTCCATTCGGCTCCTTCATGACTGCCCCCATCCTCAACGTTCCGAACACGGGCATCCTGTCGACCGACACGGTCAGCAAACGGCCGGTGGTCGTAACCAACGAGCACGGCGAGGACTCCATCGCCATTCGTCACATCGGATACCTCGGGCTCACCTGGAATCACCAGGCCTTCGACGGCGCCACCGCAGTGCTCTTCATGCAACGTATCAAGCAGAGCATCGAGACCTGGGACTGGGAACAGGAGCTGGCATGAGGTCGCGCTGGCTCGGCCGTCTTCCCTATCGAGAGGCGTGGGACTTGCAGCGGGCTTTCCACGAAGGCCGCGCCGAGGGACGCAGTGACGACGACTACCTGCTTCTCCTGGAACATCCGCCGACCTACACGATCGGACGCAACGGAGACGGGGCCAACCTGCTGGTCGATCCCGAGTCTCTGTTTGAGATCGGCGCAGAGTTGTTCTACGTCGACCGGGGTGGGGACATAACGTTTCACGGCCCGGGCCAGCTGGTCGGCTATCCGATCATGGCGCTTCCAGATTCCCGCCAGGTCGTCCCCTACATACGCCGCCTCGAGCAAGCGATCATCGACACCCTCAGCGAGCTAGGCATCGAGGCCTGGCCCGAGGACGGGCTCACCGGAGTATGGACCTCGCAGGGGAAGGTTGCGGCGATCGGGGTGAGGGTGTCGAGGGGTGTCACAATGCACGGCTTTGCCGTCAACCTCGACCCGGACTTGAAGTTCTTTGACCATATCAACCCGTGCGGCCTGGAGCGTCCGGTCACCACGGTGGCCTCGCTGGTCGGAAGACGGGTCAGTCACGAGGAGTTCATCGATCTGCTCGTCCCCTGCTTCGCCGAGGTGTTCGGGGCGCCGTTTGTCGATGACCGGCGGGCCGCGTTTGTGCGCGGAACAGGCCGGGATTTCGATGTCGACCGCCGTGTAGCTGCTGGAGCGTTCTCAGCCCACCCGATGGCGGCACCGGTACTGGTGCGAGGACGGCTGGCGGGAGAGCCGGAACGACCCGACTGGATGCGCGTTAAGGCTGTGATGAACGACGGATACCGGGACATGAAGAACCTCATGCGATCCCAGGAGCTCAACACCGTCTGCGAGGAAGCGGGCTGTCCGAACATCTTCGAGTGCTGGGCCTCGGGCACCGCCACGCTCATGCTGCTCGGCGACACGTGCACCAGAGCATGCAGCTTCTGCGACGTCAAGACCGGCAAGCCGGGTGAAGTCGACATCTTTGAGCCGCTCCGGGCAGCAGACGCGGTGGTTGCGATGAATCTGAGTCACGCCGTCCTCACGTCGGTCAACCGCGACGACCTGCCAGACGGTGGGGCCGGCATATTCGCACAGACCATCCAGGAGATTCGCAGGCGGTTGCCGGACTGTGACGTCGAGGTGCTGATTCCCGACTTCAAAGGCGATCGCGATGCTCTCGAAACGGTGATGGCAGCTGAGCCAGCGGTCCTGAACCACAACACCGAAACGGTACTGAGGTTGCAGCGCGACATCCGAACGGCCGCCAACTACGGTCGTTCGCTCACACTTCTGGCTCGGGCCAAATGGATCAACCCGGACGGTTTTGTGAAGTCCGGCCTCATCGTCGGCATGGGGGAGACTGAGGAGGAAGTCATGAGCACGCTGGCGGACCTGCGGGCGGTTGGCGTCGACATCGTCACTATCGGCCAATACCTGCGCCCATCTGCCCGCCACCGCCCTATCCATCGCTACGTCCACCCCGAGGAGTTTGATCGATACTCTGAGTGGGGCGTGGAATTGGGGTTCGGCAACGTGTACTCGGGCCCGTTGGTGCGCTCGAGTTATCACGCTCGCGAAACGGTTGGAGTGGCGTCGCGATGAGACTTGGCCGAAGAACAGTGGGTAGGTTGACTTCGAGCTGAGCCCCGGTACCCCTCTCGAACCTCAATCGGCGGTTGCTCCCGCCCAGCCGGCCCATGTTGTTTCCCCGCCCTTGACCTGGATCGCCTTTGCTTCGGCTGTGATGCCGTCGAAGCCCCGCCCAATCGGAGATTCGAAGCGGGTGAGCCTTTCAAGAGAAGGGTGCAGGCAAAGCACCTCAGGGGCAGGACCGGCGACCGGCAGCTGGCGACTGGGGGCTGATTACCCTTGACATGCCCCACGGAGGAGTAACTGGTGAGTAACGAGCAACTGGCGGTGAACGCCATCAAAGGCCTGGCTATGGACGCCGTTCAAGCCGCCAATTCGGGACACCCGGGTGCTCCGATGGGTATGGCCGACATCGCCACCGTCCTGTGGACCCGTTTTCTCAATGTCGATCCGTCCGACCCGACCTGGCCGGATCGGGACCGGTTCGTTGTTTCGAATGGGCACGCCTCGATGTTGCTCTATTCGTTGCTGCACCTGAGCGGGTTTCCCCTCGAGCTGGAAGCCATTAAGAACTTCCGGCAATTCGGATATCCGACGGCCGGTCACCCGGAACGGGATGTCGATCTCGGGATCGAGACGACCACCGGTCCACTCGGGCAGGGTTTCGGCACCGGTGTCGGCCTTGCTATCGCCGAGGAGCATCTTCGAGCCGTGTTCGGTGAGGACCTCATGAGCCATCGGACCTTTGGGCTGGTTTCAGATGGTGACCTGATGGAAGGGATCTCGTCGGAGTCTGGTTCGATGGCGGGCCATCTCGGCCTCGGACGCCTCATCTACGTTTACGACGACAACGAGATCAGCATCGAGGGAGACACCGACCTCGCATTCACCGAGGACGTGCCGGTTCGATTCCGAGCCTTTGGCTGGCACACCGAAGACATCGACGGGCACGACCGGGAAGCGGTGGCGCAAGCCATCGAGGCTGCCCTCTCCGTTCCCGATCAGCCCTCGCTCATCGTGGCCCACACCCATATCGCCCACGGCTCACCGAACAAAGTCGATACCCACGGGGCCCACGGAAGTCCGTTGGGAGATGAAGAGATCCGGCTCACCAAGGAGGCCATGGGATGGCCGCCCGACGAGCAGTTCTACGTGCCGGACGAGGCCTATGCCGCGTTCGCGGCGGTGGGCGCACGCGGTTCGGAAGCGAGAGCCGAGTGGACGAAACGCCGCGACGAGGCCTTCGCCGATTCGGCCACCGCCCATCTATGGGCCACCTACTGGGACCCGGAGCCCGTGACGGTTGGCCCCCTCGGATTCGAGGTTGGTGGGTCGCTGGCCACCCGCCAGGCCTCCGGCAAGGCGATCAACGCACTTGCCCCGCGAGTGCCGAACCTCGTCGGTGGTTCGGCCGACCTGGCGCCGTCCACCAACACGCTCATCGATGATGTCCCCTCGTTCTCTCGGAACGACCGGGCGGGTCGTAACTTTCATTTCGGCATTCGGGAGCACGCGATGGGAGCAGCTGTAAACGGCATGGCGATCCATGGAGGATTGCGGCCCTTCGGAGCGACCTTCCTCATTTTCAACGACTACATGCGACCCGCCGTCCGGTTGTCCGCCCTCATGGGAGCACCTTCGATCTGGGTCTATACCCACGACTCGGTTTTCCTGGGAGAGGACGGGCCAACCCACCAGCCGATCGAGCACCTGGCATCGTTGCGAGCTATGCCCAACATGTGGGTGGTGCGGCCCGGCGATGCCGGCGAAACCGCCGAGGCGTGGGAGCTGGCCCTCAACCGAACGGATGGACCCACCTGTCTGGTGCTCACCAGGCAAGGTTTGCCTACCCTGGAGCGTGAGACCGGGGGAGTCCATCGGGGCGGCTACGTTCTCCGAGAGGGGATGGACGCCATCATCATCGCCACCGGCTCCGAAGTGTCCGTGGCCCTGGCCGCAGCCGAGGCTCTCGACGGTGAGCGGTCGATCCGGGTGGTGAGCATGCCATGCGTCGAGGCCTTCCTTGGTCAGGACTCCGACTACCAAAGTGAGGTGCTTAGCCCGGGAATGCCGGTAGCCTCGCTCGAAGCTGCCGCCACCCTCGGTTGGGAGCGCTTCACAGGTAAGGACGGTTTGACTATCGGTATCGATCATTTCGGAGCCTCGGCCCCCGCAGCACGATTGGCCAGGGAGTTCGGCTTGGATGTCGAAGCGGTGGCCCCCCGGCTTCGGGAGTGGTTGTCCTGAGACGAATCGCGGTCGTCCTGGCTGTCGGGCTCCTGGTTGCCGCGTGCGGTGGAGACGACTCGGGATCAGCATCTGACCCCACCACAGCACCACCGAACACAACCGCCGGGGGAGACATCATTGTGGCCCAGGAAGGAGACTCCGTCGCCGTCCACTACGTCGGCACGCTCGACGACGGAACCGAGTTCGATGCGTCCCGACCCCGGGGAGCCACCCTCGACTTCACCATCGGAAGCAGCCAGATGATCAGCGGGTTCGACCAGGGGGTTCGCGGCATGGCCGCCGGCGAAACCAAGACCATTCGGATCGAGGCGGCCGATGCCTACGGGGAATTCGACCCCGCAGCACTCATAGAGGTCGACAT
>JAUXJL010000168.1 GCA_030624805.1 Acidimicrobiia bacterium | reverse complement strand
TGGACCAGCCGACGTAACCCTCATTGCTCGCGAACTACGAGGTTCGAGTCAGGTGTCTCGACCTCTATGAGACCTGTTGCGGGCTACTCCCCACCGATCAAATCCCTTGACCTGAATACTCACGCCGGCGCCGACCTCGCCTGCCAAACGGGCCGCCCGTTCGTTCGACCAGCCGACGATGACCCCAAAGAAGATCACCAGGCCGATTCCAAGCCAGCCGCGTGCTCCCGGGTCTTCATCGAGGAAGAACCAGGCGGCTACCACTGCAGCCATCGGCTCGGCATACATAGTGGAGCTCAGCATCGACACCGGGACGCGGTACATCGTTCCTAAATAGATGAGGCCCGAGAGGCCGGTGAGGCCGACTCCGAGCAAAAGGACGAGCCCGAGATCATCGCCGATGTCGGGGATAGCCGAGATCACCCATGGCAGGGTGACCAGGGAGGAGAGCAGGCCTTCCCAGGCACCAAACTTCAGGCCGCCCAGGTCGGCGGCACCGGGCTTCACGGCGAGAAGAATCACCGCCAGAAGTGCGCCTGAGGCAAGTGCCCACAACACGCCTTCGGTGGTGGCGCCGTTAGAGGGATCCACGGCAATGGCGGCACCTATGAAACCACCCACGACCGCCAGACCCGTGCCAACCCGGAGGGGTTCCCCGAGGACCTTGGTGGCAGCGATGGCCATAGCCGGAGCAGCACCCCACACGAGCACGAGCGCGACGAGAACGCGGGTGGTCTCAATCGCCTGGAAAAAGGTGAACCAGTGCACGGGAATGAGCAACCCGGCCAGCACGATCGAGCGGTGAGAGGTCTTCGGGAACGACAGGTCCCGTCGCATCGCCAAAAGCGAGAAAAGGAAGATGGTTGAAAGCCACACCCTGGTGGCGGTGAGTTGTTCGCTCGAAAGTTCGACCTCGCGAACAATGATGGGAATCACTCCCCAGGTGGTTGCAAGGCCTAGAAGCACAAAAGTAGGCCAGAGGCGATCGAACACCGCTGCAGCCTACCGATAGCTCAGCGGTTCCCTCCTCCGGGCTCCGGCAGACCGGGGTCTTCCTTCTTTCCAGCTGAGGTGTCGGGCAGGCAGGGACGCCGACCTACAAGATCCTCAAGGCCCGCAACTCGAGTGCCGAAATCAATAGGTGATTCGATATACGACAGTCCATACTCCGCATTAGTGGAGTGACTCCCTTCCTTGGACTCCTCCTCAGCTCGTAGATCGAATTAGGGAGGGTCCCGTCGCAAGGCGGGGCCCTTTCGTTTTTTCAGCCGCCGCCCACGGCGGACAGTTGACACTCAGGCCGGGGCACATCCACTGTTTGATTGTCAACCGTTAACTGTCAACTGCTCGAGATAGGATTCGCGCACCGCCATCGACTGCCTGACCTCGGCCAGGAGACCGTCGAAGAATTCCCGCCGGTAGGTGGGCTCGGTGGCGGCGTTAACGGTGAAGTACAGCCCGGAGAAGGCGGCTAGGAACCCGGCGGCTCGCAACAGCTCCTCGGTCATCACAATGCGGTCGCCCCGGAATGACACTGAGTACAACTCGTGAAGCGGCTGGTCGGTCCATTGCACCAACGTGTCGGTGTTCATGATCAGGAGCCCGAAGACGACAAAAAAGAGCCCGATGAACAGGCTCACGGCCAGGACTAGCACACCCTGGGTAAACATGATCACCAGGCCGACATTGCCGCGCTGACGCCGTCCGAGCGGGTAATCCGGCAGCTCAGCAGTCCCGACTTTCCCCTCCATAGGAGTGCCCACACAAAGCTGTGCGACTTCCTCCCAGGATTCAAACGTCGCCAGGTCGCTGATCTCACCCGGCAGGCGAGATAGCAGAAAAACGGCTCCCAACAGTACGAACAGGCCAAGCCCGGCTGCCAACAACGTGACGTCGATCCGCGACGTCACCTGCCATACCTCGGCATTGATGAAAAGAAAGGTGTTGAAGAGCAACAGAAGCGGCAGCGCTCGCATCCCGATGCGGGCCGCTCCTCCGATGTCATTGAACAGTCGCCGAACTGCCCACCTCAGAATGGCCACCACTCCGTAGCTCGCAGCGACGTACACAACGGCCAGGACAACGATGTTGGCGAGAATGGTGAGGCCGGCAGTTGAGAACTGGGCACCGAACACGATCGGGACAATGGCCGGCGCGAAGACAAAAACCCCTAGTTCCAGCCCTCCCACGCGGTCGGGTCGGGTGAGCAGCGGTCGAATGCCCCGTAGCCAGTTCACACCGGCCCAGATCACTATTAACAAGGCAAATCCGCCTACCGCAACACCGATGTTGGCCCTAGTGGAGAAGTCGTCGTTGAGTGCTCCCACCATGCTGAACAGGAAGATCACCGTCAAGAGCGGGAGTGCCCGTGTGAATACGTCCTCGGCCGCGTTGTAGTCGGAGATCAGGTGAGGAACACCGCGCCTGAGAAACCATCGCTCGGTGTCGGCTATCGCATCGGTGCTCACGCAACGAGTTTGGTGGCTCAAGCCTCCAGAGCGAAGCACCGTGGCGCACAACTACCCTCCCGGCATGGAATT
Organism: Acidimicrobiia bacterium; assembly: GCA_030624805.1. GTDB lineage: Bacteria > Actinomycetota > Acidimicrobiia > Spongiisociales > SHLN01 > SHLN01. Next base: position 2,807 of record JAUXJL010000168.1, on the reverse strand, counting down.
GGTGGCCGACGAACGAGCATTCTTTCTGGACCGGTGGCCGCAGCTGCGGGCGGCTTTGGAGCGAGATGGGCCCGACGCAATGGTCGACGCGATACTCGCCAATGAACCCGACCCGGAGCGGGCTGCCCTGTTTCGTTTTGCTCGCCAGGGTCTCGTCCTCGACGATTGGGCCGGGAAAAGCCTCGACGGGTACATGACCGTGATCGACGCCGGCATCTCCTGGTTGAGTACCCGAGCCACGGCAGTTCCTCCCGAAGAGCGCCACGATTACCTGGCAGTACTGGCCGAGCTGACCTTCAACTATGCCGCCGACCTAGCAGATTGTTGGCCGGGTGACGATGAACCGCGCGAGCGGAAGCACTTCGAACGCGGCTGTGAGGTGGCCGAGCAGTCGATCGGCCTGCGGGAGGAGCTCGAAAAGTCGGACAGTTCCAAGCATCTCGGGTGGTGGGCGTACGGCTATCACTTGCTGCGCCTCGGCAACACTGATGCTGCCGTTGACGGGATGGAACGATCGCTCGAGCATGCCCGGCGAGCGGCCCGCCACGCCGGAGAACGTGACGACATCTCCTCACAAGCCCCATTCCCGGTGCTCATAGGGGCCGGTTACCTCGGCCTGGCCCGGATAGCCGACGGCGAGCCATCCGGTCCGGACCTGTACGGTGAGGCAATCGAAGCATTCCGGACCCAGCTCGACGACTCTGAGCGAGCAGCCGACGCCCAGTTTGGCATCGACCAGCTGGCGCGGGTTCGGGAGTTTATTTCGTGAGCGAGTTCCCCACTCCCGAGATGGCTCTCACCCACATTCTCGTCGGGAGCGACATCGACCGGTCTGTGGCCTGGTATCGGGATGTGCTCGGAGCCGAACTGTTTCGAGAGTATGGAGGCTCATCGGCTGTCTTCAGCTTCAATGGGACCTGGCTGCTGCTGGTGACCGGCGGAGAACCCAGCGCCGACAAGCCAGCCATCTCAATGGCCGTCCCCGATGACCCAAACACGGTGAGCAATTCATTCACTATCCGGGTTCAGGACTGTCAAGCCGCCTACGAGACCCTAAGGGACCGGGGAGCCGAGTTCCTCACTCCGCCCTATGACTGGGGCGCCGAGATCCGGTGCTTTTTTCGGGACCCGGACGGTCACCTGTTTGAAATCAGCCAGGCGAGCTAGATCGCCACCATCACCTGGTCGAGCGGTTTGCGGGTCAGATCGGGCACTTCGCAATCCGGAGCCGGGTACCCGATGGGCAGCAATGCAAAGGGTCGCTCATTCTCGGGCCGCCTGAGGACCTTTGTGAGAAATGCCATAGGGCTCGGTGTGTGAGTAAGCGTGGCCAGGCCCATCTGATGGAGAGCGGTGATGAACAGGCCGCAGGCGATGCCGACACTCTCCTTGACGTAGTAGTTCTTCCTCCGAGTGCCGTCTGAGTCGAAGCCGTAGCGGTGCTCGAACAGCACGACGATCCACGGCACGATCTCGAGAAACTCCTTGTGCGAGTCCGTGCCGAGCGGCTCGAGGGCTTCGCGCCAATCATCGGGCAGACGTCCTCCCTCGTAATTGGTGCGCTCCTCTTCCTCCGCGGCCTCCCGGATCTGGCGCTTGACCCCGGCTTCACCGATGACGACGAAGGTCCATGGCTGCCGATGAGCTCCCGACGGAGCGGTGGATGCGGTCGCAATCGCTCGCTCGATAGCTTCCCGTGGCACCGGGTCGGGACTGAACATGCGAACCGTCCGTCGGCCGTCCATGAGCTCGTAGAACAGCTGAGCGCGCTCCAGAAGCTCTGGTTCGGGAATCCGGGGTGGACGATATGGGATGAACGGCGGCTCGGTCATGGCAGCACCTCCTGCCCAACGACCCTACCCCGGACTCCCTGGCGACGGGGGACGCCGGCGCCGCCAGAGGAGGACCTGGCGGGGAGAGCAAGCCTCGGATGTCTGAGGCGCCGCGGACAGCCCTCCAGGCACAAAATGTCAAGCCGCCACCGCTGGATCTAGCCAAATAGCCGGCCACCATGGAGAATGAGCATCAGATCGTGATTGGGAGGTCATTGAATGCTGATCGAACATGAAGGTGTGGCACCGCGCATTTCTGAGGACGTCTACGTAGCACCGACTGCGGTTGTTAGTGGGGACGTCCAGATAGGGAAAGGGAGTCGGGTGCTGTTCGGAGCGGTCCTCACCTCCGACGGCGGCCCGGTCGAGCTCGGCGACTACTGCATCGTGATGGAGAACGCCGTGATCCGGGGGCGGGCTGGGTATGCAACTCGAGTGGGAAACCATGTGCTGATCGGCCCGCACGCGCACGTCAACGGGGCCCGGGTCCATGACAACGCGTTTCTAGCCACCGGCTCTTCAATTTTTCCGGGCGGAGACGTGGGAGCGAGATCGGAGGTCCGGATCAACGGGGTGGTTCATGTCAACTCGCGACTCGTTGCCGATGCGGTCGTCCCCATCGGTTGGGTAGCGGTGGGTGATCCCGCCCAACTATTCCCTCCCGGAGCTCACGAAGAGTTGTGGGCCGTCCAGGAGGACATGGACTTCTCACAAACCGTGTTCGGGGTTGAACGTGTTGATGACGTGTCGACCCATATGCGCGAGATCACAAGGCTCTACGCGGATCTCTTCAGGCGGCACCTCAGTGATCAGGTCGTCGGGTAGGACGGTCTGCCCGGTCCCCGCTCTGGGAGGTCTTGCGCGTCCTCTGCTGTTAGACCTCTGCTGTTAGACCTCTGCTGTTAGACCTCTGCTGTTAGACCTCTGCTGTTAGACCTCTGCTGTTAGACCTCTGCTGTTAGACCTCTGCTGTTA
>JAUXJL010000083.1 GCA_030624805.1 Acidimicrobiia bacterium | reverse complement strand
GCTCGCTGAGGGGAAAGTGGAACCGGCCACAGTTGAAGAAACTCGACTCGCCATCCCCGACATCACCGGATTCGGAGCTGCCCAGTGGTCCTTTCGAGGAGAGACGGACCGCCAGGGATTCAACGGAGACCGAAACGGCATCTCAACCCGGAGCGGGGTCGAGGAACTCGAAGGGTTCTACTGGAAGTTCCCCACCAACCAAACGGTCGACGCATCGCCAACAGTAAGAGGCCAGGCCGTGATGATCGGAAGCGCCAACGAGACGTTCTACTCGATAGATGTAAAGAGTGGCCTACCGCTCTGGACCAACGACACAGATGGTGTCGTCACTTCGAGCGCCAGCTTCGCCTTCGCCCCACTCGGTGAGTCGGGCGAGAACGAGTCGGTTGTGTTCGTCGGAAGCGAAGACGGGGGTGTCTATGGGTATCGAACCCGCACCGGCGTCTCGCTGTGGACTCAAAAAACCGATGGCGCCATCTACGCCCTGGGTGGGTCATCCGAAGCGAGGTAGTGACCGACAGGGCGGCTCGGCAACAGGGCGGCCACCGGTTGGTTGATCTCAGGCCGCAGTGATGTCCTCGAGCCAATCGTCGAGCGAATCGACGAAGCGCATAATGGCGTCCTCAGATACGAGTTCATCACCGACTATGTATGTGACCCCGATGGCCAGCAGGATCGCTACGACCCGCTCGTTGGCCGGGCGATGTTGGGTGCTCTCACAGAAGGGGCAGTCAAAGACATATCGGCCGGACGCTTCCAACGGCGTGAGTTCCAACACCAGGTCTTCTGCTGCCAGCTCCACATCTCCGCAGGCTGAGCATGTGGTCTTTATCGTGGTCACTTTTCTCAAATCCTGTTCGACGTTCGCAATGGATATCGGAGCGCCCTGAAGTCCCTTTGAGTGCTATTTGGGCGATAGTCCCGAAGGGCTAGTCCCTTGCGTATCGAGCCTGTATGCGGTTGCGGTAGTCGGCCAGCAATCGCTCGACCTCGGGCCCGTTGATCAGCTCGCCGTCTCCGCCCAGTCGGAGCAAGAGCCGAGCCGCCACCGCCGGATCACCCGACGAGAACCGAATCTTGCCCGCTCCGAGATCCTCGACCGGGTAGTACTCGGCCACCCATTGGGCGGTGGGCCCGAGCCGAATCGTGGTGCGGACATCCTCCTCACCCGGCGTATAGCGGACCTCAGGTGGAGGTGGGGCCTCCGGTGGCGTGAAGGACTGGTCGCTCGAGGCGGCCTCTCGGATACGGTCAACGCGGAAGACCCGCTCGGCGTCGGCCGTGCGGCAGAAGGCCGACAGATACCAGTTGCCGTTCGCCGAGAATACGGACCACGGTTCAACATCGCGGATGGTCGTCTCGCCCGAGCCGATCGCGGTGTAGGTGAGGGTGACAACCCGAGCGGTTTCGACTGCCTCCCGGAGCAGCTCGACGAACTCCGGTTCCTTGAGGTCAACGACCAACCCTCCTTCGGCCTCAGGAGCCACGACCCGGCTCAACTTGGTTATGGCACTCTCGAGCGCGGGCGGGCCCTGGCCGGCAGAGGTGAGCGCCATGCCGGACGCCAGCAGCGCCAGTGCCTCGGGTGGCGTCAGGCGCAACGGGCGCGAGAAGTAGTCGGCGGTGTCGACGTACACCTCGTCGTCTTGGACAGTGGCGTCAATGAGGTCGCCGGGACCGTAGCCCGGCAGGCCCGTCAAGAACACGAGATTGAGGTCGTCGATGAGCTCCTTACGTCGATAGCCGAACCGGTCTGAGAGCTCGTCGACGCTCACTCCGGGGTTGGCGATCACATAGGGCAGCATCGACAAGATGCGAGTAAGACGCCTCGCTGTCTTGGCCGAGCTCATGGCCCTTCACCCACCCGATCAAGCAGTCGTTGGCGAAGTTCGGGGGGTGAAAGCACCTCGGCCTGGTCGACGAACCCGAGCATCCAGCCGACGAACGCGTCTGGATGGGCGACCGGAATGCGCGCTCGGATGGTCCCGTCGCTCTGTTTTCTGACGGTGGCGTTCACGCCCAACTCGCGCTCCGCCCACCATGCGATATCGGCATCGAAGACAACGTCGGCAGTGAGCTCGTCGGGTCCGGCCTCCCACGGGGCGTCCGGAATGGAGCGTTCGACGTCGAATCCGGCTGGACGGGTGAATGTTGCCTCCCGCAGCTCCAGGTCGGTGATCCGCTCGACTCGGAAGGCCCGCGCTTCTCCGTTCATCAATTCGCCAACGAGATACCAGTGGCCGCGGCGGTGGACCAGGCCGTACGGCTTGAATATCCGAGGTTTGTCCCGGTACGTGAAGCCGACGATGACATGGTCGACGACGGCGGTGAAGAGGTCACCCAGCAGACCAACCTCTTCACCGAGATTGGCCGCCAACGGTTCTCCACCGACTGCACCGGGCACACCACCCAGTTTGAAGATCGCTTCGGGACCGGACGGCTGGCCGCCGAGTCGGACCGCCTGAGCCGCCAGCCAGAGCGCGGCCCGTTCTTCGTCGGTCAGGCCGGGATCTGGAAGCTCGTACCCACCCTCCGGCACCACATACCCGTATTCGACTTCGAAAGCATCAGTCGCCCGCAGCTCGAGCGAGATACCGAGCTGGCGCAGCAGCTCCTTGTCCCGCTCGAACATCCGGCGGAACGCCTCATCCTCATCCTGCTCGTAGCCGGCAACTGTGAAACGAATCTCCTCGGCGGAAACCGGCCGCCCAACGGTGAGGAGGAATGCCAGCAGATTGAGGATGCGTTCGATGACTTTGCTCATCCGGGGATTATGGACGACACGGGCGTCGTACAGATGGATAGTGCGCATACAGGTGGCATATCAGGCCCCCGGCCGGATGTGAAGAGGCATGCGCGCTCCCCCGCTACTCTGACTGTCATGGACCGCCGCATCTTCGGGTTGGAGAACGAATACGGAGTTACTTGCACGCTCCGAGGCCAGCGGCGACTCTCCCCCGACGAGGTGGCCCGGTACCTGTTCCGCCGGGTGGTCAGCTGGGGACGATCGTCCAATGTATTCCTCGAGAACGGCGCCCGCCTCTATTTGGACGTCGGCAGCCACCCCGAGTACGCCACTCCCGAATGTGACAGCCTCTATGACCTCGTCGCCCACGACAAGGCCGGAGAACGCGTGCTGGAAGGGCTCGTCCAGTCGGCCGAGCGGCGCCTGGAAGAAGAAGGCATCCGGGGTGAGATCTTCCTGTTCAAGAACAACACAGACTCGGCCGGCAACTCCTACGGGTGCCACGAGAACTACCTGGTCGGCCGCCACAACGATTTCCAACGCACAATCGACACCCTCATACCCTTCTTTGTCAGCCGCCAGATCTTCTCGGGGGCCGGCAAGCTCCTTCAGACGGCTCGCGGAACCGTGTATTGCATCGCACAGCGGGCCGAGCACATCTGGGAGGGAGTGTCGTCGGCCACCACCCGGAGCAGACCCATCATCAACACTCGCGACGAGCCACACGCCGATGCAGAACGGTTCCGACGCCTCCACGTCATCGCTGGGGATTCCAACATGTCCGAGTACGTCAACTATGCAAAGGTGGGCACTGCCGCCGCCTTGTTGCAGATGCTCGAGGACGATGTGGTGTTCCGGGACCTGACGCTGGAGAACCCGATACGGGCCATCCGGGAGATCAGCCACGACATCACTTGCACTCGCAAGGTTCGTTTGCTCAACGGCCGGGAACTGTCGGCCCTCGACCTCCAGTGGGAGTATCTCGAGCGGACCGCTCGCTACGGCCGCACCAGCGGGTTCCCGGCCCAGGTGCAGAAGGCGGTTGACATGTGGGAGCACCTGCTGACCGGTTTGGAGAAGGATCCGCTCAGCTTGCACCGGGAGGTTGACTGGGTTGCCAAGTACCACATCGTTGAGCGCTATCGAGCAAGACACCAGCTCCCACTTGGCTCGGGCCGCCTGGCATTAATCGACCTTGCCTACCACGACGTCAACCGGGCCCGCGGTCTCTACTACCTGCTCGAGAGAAAGGGCCTCATGGACCGGGTGGTGACCGACGACGCCATCGCCGAAGCGATCAACGAACCTCCCAAGACCACTCGGGCTCGACTTCGCGGTGAGTTCATCAAGGCAGCTAAGGCAAAGAAGCGGGACTTCACCGTCGATTGGGTTCACCTCAAACTCAACGACCAGGCCCAACGCACCGTCCTGTGCAAAGACCCCTTCAAAGCCGTCGACGAACGCGTCGAACGCCTCATACGAAGCCTCTGAATCCCCAACCGACCGAGCCTATGACTGCCGCGGTGACACTGAAGCCGATGTCCGACTGGACCACCCAGGAACGGGTTGATCTCGACGAGCTGTCCCGAGCCGTGTACCCGCCGGAGGACCATGCGACGTGGTCCGGACGGCACTTCGACTGGGCCGGACCCGACGCCGGAATCCAGGTGACGGCTCCCGACCGGGGCCTGGTCTCGTACACCGGGGTTACCGTCCGCGACGCCGGGCTGGATGGCCGGGCTGTGAGGATCGGCGGTATCGGCGGGATCAAGACGCACCCGCAGGCCCGCCGACAGGGATTCGCGGCGCTGGGAGTGCGACGAGCGATCGAGGCTTTCCACGAGCGGCTCGATATCGAGTTCGGCTTACTCGTGTGCGATCACGAGCTAATCCCGTACTACTCGAGGCTCGGTTGGGTCGACTTCGGCGGGCAGATGCTTACTGAGCAACAGGGCCGGACTGTGCCATTCACGTTCAACCGTGTCATGGTCATCGACATCATGTCGCCCGCACCCCGCACCGGCACTATCGGTCTCCGTGGACCGCCCTGGTAATCGTTGCCTAGCTTCGAGCCGTCCCTATTTCGTCGACCGAGAGGCGCCGGAACATTCGACGGCCGTTTGTCCGGTCGAGGACGGCGGCCTCCCACTCGTCTGGCCCGATCTGGCGTGATTCCACGGCCTCGAAGGCCTCGGCGGCGAACCGTAACGCATCACGAAGATTTAGGCCGGCCTCGTAGCGATCCTTCATGTGGGCGGTCAGCTCGTCCTCCTGACCACCGATGGCACAGGACCCCTCTTCGTCTACCAGGGTGCCGTCGTAGCGCACCCTGAACAGACTCGTGTTCTCGGGCTCGTCACCTATCTCGACAATCAGGATCTCGATTTCATACGGCTTCACACTCTCGGTGAACACGGCTGCCAGCGTCTGCGAGTAGGCATTGGCCAAGCTCTTGGCAGCCACGTCAGATCGGCCGTACGAGTACCCCTTGAGGTCGGCGTGGCGGATACCGGCCACACGCAGGGCTTCGAACTCGTTGTATTTGCCGACTCCGGCAAACGCCATCCGATCGTAGATCTCACCGATCTTGTTGAGGGCCGAGCTCGAGTTTTCGGCGAGCACGAGCACACCATCGGCATATTCGACTGCAATGATCGACCGGCCCTTGGCGATACCCTTCTGGGCGAATTCGGCCCGATCCTTCATGAGCTGCTCGGGTGGAACGTAGTACGGAAGCGTCACTCCGAGTCCCCTACGAGGTCTCGTGAAAGTGCGGCTACCCGGTCCGCCGCCACCTCTTGGTAGCCATCGCCATTTACAAGAACCGCGGTCGAGTAGATCGCGCGGCGCACATCGGGCCCACCGGTGGCGGTGTCCTGTTCGGCGGCCGCGGCAATGGCAGAGATTCCTTGGGTAAGGGCATCTTCTTCGCTCAGAGCTTCGTTGTACACAGAACGAAGATAGGCCTTGGCCTCGCGGCCACCAGAGCCTGAGGCCGCGTAGTCGTCTTCTTCGTATCGGCCTCCAACCACGTCGTAGGTATAGAGCCGGCCGACAGATTCCGCTTCGTCATAGCCGCAGAAAAGGGGAACCACTACCAGGCCCTGGAACACCATCGGAAGCTGTTGGCGCACCATCCGGGCCAGGTGATTGGCCTTGCCTTCCAGACTCAAGCGTGTCCCCTCGAGCTTCTCGTAGTGCTCGAGCTCAGTCTGAAATAGTTTGACCATCTCCATGGCCAGGCCGGCTGTACCGGCGATGGCGACGGCCGAGAAACCGTCGGCCGGGTACACCTTCTGCATACGCCGATGAGCGATGGTGTTGCCCTCGGTGGCCCGCCGGTCACCGACCATAACCACTCCATCGGCATAACGAAGTGCCAGGATGGTTGTGGCCTCAGGAACCCTCAACGTCTCGGCATCACCCACCCCTAATTCCCAGGTGGGATTGAGAGCCCGGCTCTTTAGGAGCTCGAGGAAACTGGAGTCGGGAGTGTGCGCATGAAGGGGAAACCCGGACGGAAGATCGAGGCTCACTCCCCGCCCTTCTGCACGTAGTTCTTCACAAACTCTTCAGCGTTTTCTTCCAACACCGAGTCGATCTCGTCGAGCAAATCATCGATGCGTTCGGTGACCTCCTGGGACGCGTCGGTAGTTTCTTCGGCGACCTCCTCGGTCTCAGAAGTCTTGCGCTCGGTGCGCTTCTGCTCTCGATCACTCATCGTTCTCTCCTAGTGCCTTCAGAAGGCTGGCCGCGTCCTTCGAGCGGTCCAACAACCCGGAGACAAGCTCTTTCGTCCCTCGGAGCGGCTCCATCATAGGCACCCGCTTGAGGGTCTCCTCGCCGGAGTCGAAAACGAGCGAATCCCAGTTGGCGGCTACCAGCGAGTCCCCATACTTCCGAACGGACTTCCCTCTGAAATAGGCCCTGGTCCGGGTCGGGGGCTCGGTTACGGCCTCTTCGATCTCCGCAGAAGTGAAGAGTCGGCGGATGCGGCCGGCCTGTACCAGCTTTTGGTGGAGGCTCTTGGCCGGGTCCACGTCGTGAAATTGCAAAGCCAGCAGTTTCAGCTTCGGTTCGTCCCACCCAAGACCATCCCGCTCCTGATAGTCCAGCAGCAGGCGGTACTTGGCCGCCCAGTCGAGGCGATCAGCAGTGGAAATCGGGTCACGGTCCAGGTCGTCGAGGACTCCCTCCCACTCGGTGAGCACTTGTTCGTATGGCTCTGGAAGATCTGTGTTCTCGGCATACTTCTTGGCCCACTCGAGGTAGCGGCCCTGCAACTCGAGGGCGGTGGCTGTGCCGCCTTCGGCCAGCTCGAGCGGGTGGTTGAGATCGAGGTCGTGGCTCACCTGCCAGGTCGCTTCCACAGGCCGCGCCAACCGCAGCGAGTCGGGCAGCGCGCCATCTTCTATCGCCATGAGAATGATTGCGGCCGAGCCGAGCTTGATGAGGTTCTGGACCTCGCTCATGTTCGCATCACCGATAATCACGTGGAGGCGCCGGTATTTGGCTGGGTCGCCGTGTGGCTCATCGCGGGTGTTGATGATCGGTCGCTTGAGCGTGGTTTCGAGACCGACCTCCTCTTCAAAAAAATCGGCCCGCTGGGTTATCTGGAAGGGGATCTCGGGGCGCCCGTTTTCCGAACCGAGCTTGCCTGAGCCGGTATAGATCTGACGCGTGACGAGGAAGGTCGTGAAATAGTCAACGATGTCACCGAAAGGCAGCTCGCGGTTGACAAGGTAGTTCTCATGGCTTCCATAGGAGTTGCCCTTGCCGTCTGAGTTGTTTTTGTGAATGACGAGTGACTGTCCGTCCTCGAGCAGCGAAACGGCCTCGGCGGCGGCTCGACTCACAACCACCTCGCCCGCTTTGTCGTACAGCGCGGCCTCGAGCGGGTCAAAGGCTTCGGGGGCGGAATACTCAGGATGAGCGTGATCGACGTAGAAGCGGGCACCGTTGCCGAGAACTACGTTCACGAGGCCCCCGTCGATATCGGGCATGAGCCCGCCCTCCGGGCCAAAGCCGCGTGCGTCTCGGCCTGGCGATTCCTCCTCGTGAGACCACTGAATCTTGGCCCTCAGACCGGCGTAGGAATTCACGACGATGGAAGAGGCCAGCACCGGGTTGAAGTCGGGTGTGTTCCGGACCGAGATTCCGAACTCAGTCTCGGTGCCGATCACCTTGTGGATGGCGCTCATCGGGTGCTCACGGGCCTGGGAGGGGTCATGCAGGGCTAT
>JAUXJL010000187.1 GCA_030624805.1 Acidimicrobiia bacterium | reverse complement strand
GAGGCTCGTCGGGGAGGTCCCCGCCCATTTCCTCGGCATGATCGACATAGTTCCTCCCAACCGCCAGAACTTTGGTCGGGATTACCGGAGCCAGCAGCTGCACCTTGGGCCAGGGAACGACGATCTCCGTAGGCTCCCAGGCGACGAAAGGCGAGCCGTTGTAGACCAGCACGCCTTCATTGTCGGCTGCGCCGTAGACGATGTCGTTGTCGGCCTTGATTCGGACGATCTTCATGAGTTGGGGAACGGTAGTCCCACGCGGGAAGTGAGCTACTCGCCTCCGGTCAGCGCCATGCGGATCTGCTCGGGATTCGCCGTCAGCAGGTCACGATCGACATCGGCTACCGCGCTGTGACCGGGCCGTTGTTCGTGTGGGACGGCGGCCTTCCACCGCTCCCGTCGATCTATGACGTCGCTGGTGGCCTCGAACCCATAGCCACACAAGGTCAGACCAGCCTCGAGGTCCTCCGGCGTTGGACCGCGTCCCAGTGCGGCGGCCCGAGCGGTCATCAGCCCTTGAAGCACACCACGCAGGTTTGGGTCGTCCTCGGGAAGTTCGGCCTCAGCCAATAGACGAAGGGCGAATCGGGCATCGGGGCCGGCGGCGCCAAAACGGCCTCCTGAAGGCACCTGATCCGGCGATGTGATCAGCCCCGGTTTCGTCGGCCGCCATCTCCTCGCCGGCGGTGTCTCCAGCACCTCGCGGGGTTTTTCTTTTTCGGTGAGCTCGTAATTGGGCTGCTGACCCATCAGATGTAGTCAAGCCAGTGGGCGAATTGCGGCAGCTTTCCGGCCACGGCGTCAGCGAACAGCTCTTGAGCCTTTCGGGTGACCGGGCCCGGCTTGCCGGTTCCGACAGGCCGCCCGTCGATCTCCCGGATCGGAGTGACTTCTGCCGCGGTGCCAGTGATGAAGACCTCGTCTGCCGCATAGAGCGCGCCGCGGGCCAGTTCGGTTTCCCGAACCTCGATCCCCTCAGAGTCGAGAAGCTCGATTACGGAGTTCCTTGTGATGCCCTCGAGAATTCCTGACGAGACCTGCGGGGTAGTCACTTTGCCGTTGCTGATCGCAAAGAGATTCATCCCACTTCCCTCGGACACCGAGCCCGAGTCGTTGAGCATGATCGCCTCACCGAAGCCGAGCCGTTTCGACTCGTTTTTTGCCAGCACCGAGGTGAGATATCCGCCCGATCCTTTTGCCGTCGGTATGAAGTCGTTGTGAGAGATCCGTCGCCAGCTCGAGACCATCGCCGTGATCCCATTCTGGATGCCTTCCTCGCCCAGGTAAGCGCCCCAGCCGAAAGCAGCGATATAGGTGTGGCTCTCGTTGTTGGTGGTGTCGATCCCAATCCCACCCTCACCAAGGAACACGAGAGGCCGGATGTAGGCCGATTCGAGCTCGTTCACGCGGAGAAGCTCCTTGTTGACATCGACAAGCTCCTCAGCGCTCCAGCCCATCGGAATTCCATAGGCCCGTGCTGACATGTCCAAGCGGGCCATGTGCTCGCTGTGTCTGAATACGGCGGTACCTGCTGGAGTTGAGTACGCCCGGATCCCTTCGAATACGGCAGTTCCGTAATGAAGAGCATGAGTGAGAAAGTGGACGGTGGCGTCGCCCCAATCGACGAACTCCCCGTCTGTCCAGATCTTGGCTGCGGGTTCCATGGCATCAGGCTAAACGTGTCAGATCGATTGTGGAATACGGCCCTAGGCTCGTCGCACATGGAAAGGGTGATCGCGTCGTGGTTCGGTTCGGGTCTGATACTCGGCCGGATCCGGGGTTCGGATTCAGGTTCGGGCACTCTCGCGTCGCTGATCACACTTCCGATAGCGCTCTGGATCGGGTTGAACTTCGGCTGGGAAGGCCAGTTGGCGGCAGCCGGGATTCTGATTCTGGCGAGCTACTGGGCGAGCCGTCGGCTGGTTGAGTCCGAAGGAGACGCCGGCTGGATTGTGATCGACGAAGCGGCCGGAACCTTCGTGGCGACTATCGGCTTGACGCTTGCTCCCGCGCTGGCCGCGTTTGTGGTCTTTCGGGCGGCAGACATTTTCAAGGTCCCCGGAGTGAAGGAGGCCGAGCGGCTCAACGGTGCCCTCGGTGTCACGGCAGACGATGTGGTTGCGGGAATCTACGCCCTGGCCGTTGGCCATCTTCTCCAGCTGACGGTTCTATGACATCGCCCGGCTCCTAAGATCCGGCACATGACTTGGAACCTGGAAACCATTGTGGTTGGAGTCGACGGCTCAGACGGAAGCAAGGTGGCCGCCGAGAGAGCGGTGGCGATTGCACGGCACTGGAAGAGCAAACTGCTACTGGTCACTGTTGTGAGGACACCCGAGGGCTGGTGGGGTATCGGTGGCGCACCCCCAACGCCGGAGGCGCTATCCGCTGCCATGGTCGACGGCCAGCAGCGAATTCTCGGAGAGATGGAAGAGCATCTCGACCTCGAGGGCGTCGATTACGAGACGGTCGAGGAGCTCGGTGATCCAACAACGGGTTTGATTGCGGTCTCAGAGCGCCGGGATGCCGACCTCGTCGTCATCGGGCGCCGGGGCGCAGGTCTAGCCGAGCGTGTCCTGATGGGATCTGTGGCGGATCGAATCGTCCACCACTCTGAGGTTCCGGTCCTGGTGGTTCCCTAAGCCGATCAGGCTTCTATGCGGACACCACGCCAGAAGGCGACGTGATCCTTTATCCCGGAGGCGGCATCGGAAGGATCGGGGTAATAGAAGGCGGCGCCGCGGTTGGTCTCGTCTTCAACCACTACGTCGTAATAGCTGGCAACGCCCTTCCAGTAGCAAACCGTGTGCGCATCTGAGCTCTGCAGGTAGGCGTCGTTGACCGAGTCGGCCGGGAAGTAGTGGTTCCCTTCGACCATGACCGTCTCGTCGCTCTCCGCGAGAACTACGCCGTTCCAAACTGCTTTAGCCATCGGAGCACCTCCGTTGATTCTGGTACTGGTACGCCCAACGAACAGGCGAGCGCAGCTATTCCCCTACGCTCGCCAAGTGCCAGTCGTAGCCATCGTGCCCGTCAAGACCTTCAGCCTGGGGAAGGGACGCTTGGCCGACTTCCTGTCACCACGGAATCGCGAACGTCTAGGCCAGGCCTTCGCCGAGCGGACCGTCGAGATCGCCGAGAGCGCCGGTCTGATCCCTCTTGTGGTGGCGGGCGATCGGACGGTTGGCGAGTGGGCGCTGCTGAACGGGATTCCCTCCATCCCCGACCCTGCTGAAGGCCTGAACGCGGCTGCGGCCGAAGGAGTCGCTTGGGCCGGGTTGTCGTCGGCCGGCTGGATGGTCATTCACAGCGATCTCCCCCTGCTCACGCCCGGCGACCTCGAGCCTCATCTGGGCGAGATCGAAGGCGGCGGCATCCTCCTGGCACCGTCTGCAGACGGAGGGACATCGGTGTTCGGTGGCTCGGGTCACGTCAACTTTTCATACGGGCCGGGCAGCTTCACCCGTCATTTTGCCGCCAACCCCGAAAGCAAGATTGCGGTGAGTCTCGGGCTTCTTCACGACGTGGACACGCCGAACGACCTGAAGTCTGCACAGATGCATCCTCGTGGCATCTGGATGACCGGCCTCTTGCAGTGAGTCGATTCGACCCGACCGTTCTCCTGTCGGAAGATCGGGCCCATATCCTGTCTTGGCTCGACGCCGCCCTGGAAGCGATCGACCCGGTAGGCCTCACCCGCGATGCAATCGCCGCGAGTGGGATTGACAGTGCCTCGGTGATCGCAATCGGAAAGGCAGCCCCTGCGATGGTCAGGGGCGCAGCAGAAGCAACAAAGCTGATCGGTGGAGTTTGCATTTCAGATCACGTCGAAGAGGTGCCGGCGAGCGTGCAACTGTTGATCGGCGACCATCCCATTCCCCTTGCCGGTAGCGCGGCGGCTGCCAAAGCAGCCCTAAAGGCAGCAGAGACGGCTCCGCCGGAGCAGCCTTTGATCGGGTTGATCTCCGGTGGCGGCTCATCTCTTTGTGAGGCGCCGAAGCAAGGCGTGTCGACCGATTATGTCGAGATGGCCTACGACGCCCTCATCAGAGGAGGTGCCAACATCGAAGAGATCAACCTCGTGCGCGGCCATCTCTCGGCGATCAAATGCGGAGGGCTGGCTCGGGCGGCGGGTCGCTCCATCGACACCTATGTGATCTCAGATGTTGCCGGGGCAGATCCCGGCCTCACCGCGTCCGGTCCGACGGTCCCCAGAGATCCCGAGCCTCAGTCTGCAAGGGCAGTCATGGAGAGATTTGGGATCGAGGTCACCGCTGGGGTCTGGAGCGCTATGCGCCGCGAGTACGAGCCGATCCCAAAACCGAAACTCACCCTCCTTGCCGACGGTCACGACGCCGGACAGGCTGTTGCCAGAGCGACACCGCTCGACTCGGTGGTTCGCTCCGAATGGCTCAGGGGTGACCTCACAACCTGCCTCGACAAATTTCTGGGGCGTGCGGCCACAACCGTCACGATCGCAGTTGGAGAGCCGGTGCTGGAGGTCACGACCTCCGGGCGGGGCGGTCGCGCCACACACGCGGCTCTGTTGGCCGCCCAGCTCATCGCGGGCTCCGATGATGTGTTCGTGGCGTTCGCCACCGACGGGGTCGACGGCCTTTCCGGCGCGGCCGGAGCCATCGTCGACGGGTCAACGATCAGCAGAGGCGGCGACCCGGGCCTCGCTCTAGGTCAATTCCAGTCGGGCGAATATCTGGAAAGCACCGGAGACCTATTGATCTGCGAGCCCACAGGGACGAATGTCTCAGATATCTGGATTCTGTGGAGACGAAGCCTCGGTCACAACGTAAAGTGATCGAGCTGACTAGAACAGAGAGCAAATGGAAAAGACAGTCGTAATCACGGGCGGTACAGG
>JAUXJL010000233.1 GCA_030624805.1 Acidimicrobiia bacterium | reverse complement strand
GAGCCGGAGCCGGGGCGCTAGTGGCAGCCAGGCTGCCCACTGCCAACGCTGTTTCGGGGTCTCGGACGGGATCTGGTATTCAGGCTGCGCTGAATGCCGTGTGGGGCGACGAGCTCATCGCACGCGGGAATGCGCTGGCCGTTTCGCTTTCAGTGAGGGTCAAGGGTCGGGCGGTGACGATCGATCAGGCTGCGCTGGCGGCCACGTATCCGAATGCGACAGACCACGTGGTTGTAATGCTCCACGGCCTCGGTCAAACCGAACGATGCTGGCAGTCGGCCCTCGCCGACGGGGCCGCAAGCATTCATGACGTTTTGCAAGCCCGGGCGGGCCTGAGCCCGGTTCTCGTGAGATATAACTCAGGTCTATCGGTCTTGCAGAGCGGTGCGTATCTCGCGGAGCTCATGGAGTCTCTGTCTGCGAATTGGCCTGTTCCCGAGCCGCGGATTTCGCTCGTCGGGTATTCGATGGGCGGCCTCGTTGCCCGGAGCGCCTACGCGTCCGGGATCACCGCCGGGCAGCGGTGGGTCCAGCAGACCCGGGACCTCATCTCGGTGGGTGCTCCGCATCACGGCTCTCCCATCGTACGGGGAGCGTTTGCCGGTTCGCGGGCGTTGCGAATTGCCAGGACGAGTCGACCGCTGAGCGATTTCCTCGAAACGGCAAGCTCCGGGATCAAGGATCTCCAGGACGGTGGCGGGGTAGCCGAGATGCTGGAGGAGGCCGCTGCGATTCCGGGTGGAGCGTTGACCGGCGTCCGTCAGCACTTCGTGGCGGCGGTCGTGACCGGCAGCGACCGGCACCCGGTTGGACTTCTCGTCGGCGATCTTGTTGTTCGAGTACCGAGCGCCACCGGCCGGACGCGCTCTTCGCATAACGTGCGTGTGTTGGGAGGCCGGCGCCACTTCGGCCTTTTGTCCGATCCGGATGTCGTCGGCCGACTACTCGACTGGCTCGAGCTATCCGCATGAGCCGGCCGGCCGACTCCTGACATCCGTCTGCCCTTTCGAGCGTCCAAAGACCGCCACATTCGAACTCGAGTGTTTGGGTGCCACATGCTCAGTGCTTCTCGACCTACGCCACCTGCCCGATATCACCCCTCCCATCCCGCCGGCAGCAAACCAACGCAACAACCATGCCAGAGGGTCCCCGCCCTTCCCACGCGAGACCCTCCCCTTCACCGAAAACAGAGCAAGCCATCGGTGACTAGTCACATTGGGCGAGATTTTTCTGGCTACTGACATAGGATGATTTGATGCCTCACTCCCTCCCGGCTTGGGCGTGTGTCCAGGTCGAGGCCTATCTCGATCGACTCGCGCTCGAACGCCGGCTTTCTCCCAATACGGTCTCGTCGTATAGACGGGACCTTCAGGCCTTCTTCGGGTTCGCCGATGGGGCCGGCGTTTCTGATCTCGAGGGAGTGGATCGCCGAGTAGTCCGCAAATATGGAGCCGACCTTTCGTCGCGCGGGCTCGCCAGCCGGTCGATCGCCCGCAAGGCCTCTGCGGTTAGGGCGTTCTACGCAGATGCTGTCCGACGATCTATGGTTCCGGCCAACCCGGCTGACGGCATCTCTGTGCCGCGGATCCCCCAGTCCCTGCCGCGGGTCATTCCTGCCATGACTCTGGCCGTCGCTCTCGACCAACTCGATGGCACGGACCCCGTGAGCCTGCGTGACCGCGCCATCCTCGAGCTCTTATATGGATGCGGCCTGCGTGTTGCTGAGCTGGCCGGGCTGACACGGCGGCGTGTAGCCGACCTGTCTTTCATCCGCATCGACGGAAAAGGTGGCAAACAGCGCGACGTTCCGGTCGGTGCACCGGCCAACCGAGCCCTGGTCGCTTACCTCTCAAACGGTCGAGATCACCTTGCTGGGCCAGGCGCCGGCGACGCGCTCTGGGTGGGGGTGCGAGGTTCGGCGCTCGGCGCACGTGGGATAAGACGCATTGTTGCGGCCCGGCTTGGTACATTCCCCCACGCATTGCGCCACTCGTTCGCCACACATTTGTTGGAGGGGGGAGCCGATTTGCGCGCTGTTCAGGAGCTCTTAGGCCACAATGAGCTCGCCACGACCCAGATATACACTGCTGTGACCAAGGACCATCTCAAGGCAACTTATGAGCGAAGCCACCCAAGAGCCTGATCAGGACAACGGCGTCCCCTACCTGTGGGAGAAGTTCAAGAAGACCGGTGACGCAAAAGCGCGCGAAGGTCTCATTCTCCATTACTCGCCGCTGGTCAAGTTCGTCGCCGGCCGGATGGGTGTTGGGCTGCCTCGCAACGTCGAACAAGCCGATCTCGTCTCGTACGGAATCTTTGGCCTCATCGATGCCATCGACAAGTTCGATCTCGAACGGGGTTTCAAGTTCGAGACCTATGCGGTCAACCGCATCAAAGGAGCCATCCTCGACGAGCTGCGGGCGCTCGACTGGGTGCCACGGTCGGTGCGGGCCAGAGCGCGCGAGATTCAGCGGTCGCTGGCAGAGATGGAGCACAACTTGAAGCGGACCGTGACCGACGAAGAGCTCGCCGCCCACATGAACTTGCCGGTCGAATTGCTTCAGGACCAACTAGCGGAGATCTCGACGCTCGGGTTGGTGGCTCTGGACGAGTTGCTGAACACCTCCGAACGCGACTCGGCTTCTGTGGGCGACTTGCTCCCCGACCCGCGAGCAGCCGACCCGGTGTCTGAGTTCGAAACCGACGAAACCAGGCGGGCGCTGGCAGATGCCATCAACCGCCTCAACGAGCGGGACCGACTGGTCGTCACGCTTTATTACTACGAGGGTCTCACGTTGGCGGAGATTGGCGACGTGCTCGGAGTCACCGAATCGCGGGTGTGCCAGATCCATACCAAGTCGGTGATGAGCCTCCGCAACCGCATGATGGAGCCGATCTTCAAGGGCGGCTGAGAACCAGCTACCAGCTACCAGCAAGAGTGCCGCCGCTCGTCAGATTCCTTTTGCCCCTCTCCGGGACCCCCAGACAGAAAGCCGAAGGCTGGCGACTGGAAGCTGGCGACTCGCCTTTTTGGCGACTGGGAGTTGCCGACGACCGCTACACTGCCGCACATCACACACGCCTTGTCGCCGGCGGTCCGTGGTCGGAGCATGCTCCGGGACTGTCTTTGGGCGGGCGGAGGAAATAACCAAATCAAGGAGAGACAGCTGTGTCCACCGTGACCATGAAGCAGCTGCTGGAGGCCGGCGTCCACTTTGGACACCAGACTCGGCGGTGGAATCCCAAGATGAGCCCCTTCCTATTCGGGGAGCGCAACGGGATCCACATCGTCGACCTGCGACAGACCCTCAGCCAGCTACAAGAGTCCTATAAGTTCGTCGAGGAGCTCACCGCCAAAGGCGGGACCGTCCTTTTTGTTGGGACGAAGAAGCAAGCCCAACACATCACCGCCGATGCAGCCGAGTCGGCCGGAATGCCCTACATCACCAACCGATGGCTGGGTGGCATGCTCACCAACTTCAAAACCAGCCACAAGCGGATCTTGTATATGAAGGAACTCGAACGGATGGATGACTCGGGGGAGATGGAGACCCTCCCGAAGAAGGAGCGGATTCGCCTCCGACGGGAGAAAGCGAAGCTGGTCAACAACCTGGGCGGGGTGCGGGATATGACGCGTCCTCCCGACGCTTTGTTCATCATCGACATCCTTACCGAGCACATCGCCGTCAAAGAAGCGACCCGGCTTTCGCTGCCCATCATTGCCCTGGTTGACACCAACTGCGATCCCGATCCAATCACATTTGTCATCCCCGGCAACGACGACGCAATCCGATCGGCGCAACTGTTCGCCGACTCGATAGCCGCGGCGTGTATAGCCGGTCGGGCCCGTTTTGAGGCCAGGGCACAGGCGACCGCCGAAGGTGATGATTCAGCGGATGAGCAGGCAGCTTCAGAGCCGGCGGTGGAGGCAGTTGTTATGTCAGCAGCTGAGCCCGCCTCGGCTGAGCCGGCTGCTGCGGAGGCACCGGCTGAAGAGACGGTCGCTAAGCCGGCGGTTGAGCCCCAAACTGCGGCGGAGCCGGCTGCTG
>JAUXJL010000167.1 GCA_030624805.1 Acidimicrobiia bacterium | reverse complement strand
GTGGGACTCCCGCGAAGGTAGCAAAGCCGCGTCTGGGATGTATCTCCTATGTGCTCCCACGACTGCAGACCAGACGCTCACGGCCAGCGATAATCAGTTATGCACCATCTTCTTTCAAGGGACGCACCTCAACCGCTTGGTGGGGGAGCGCCGTGTGCCGGATTTCTCTCGGTGATTCGTACCTGAAAAGGGCGTGGCCGGCCGTGATTATGCGCGCCATTTCGGGTGCAGCAGGTCGATCTCCAGAAATCGTCGACGGAGGTGGGCATTGATCGTGATGGCTGTCCAATTTGCTCGGTTCCGAGCCCGCCCTCGGGGATCTGTGTCTCCGAGGCGGCCACCATTCGCTCCATCGTTCGATCTGATCCCAGTGTTCACCGCCGCCGGTAACCTGCCCAGGGTGGGACGTCCCAATCGGTGGACCAAACACAGAAGGAACCGCCAAAATCCGAAGTGCCGACGTCCGCGGTCCAGCAGGCCGGTCGGTCGCCACGCATAACCACGGCGACCACGCCCCCTGGCCTCAGTCTTGTGTCAGTCACCGGTTCTCCCGATTGCGGGCCATCTGGCTCGCTCCCACAACGAGGAAAACAACCCCAAGGGGGAACCACGTCGCGTAGAGGGTCGGGCCACTCGTCGGAAGCAGCACGCCGCTGAGCGCCATGAAAAGAATCCCAACACCGAGGAGCGGCTTTCCTGTCGCCGTTGACCGTTCAGGGCGGCGTCGCAAGCGCACACCAAAAGCTGCGGCTGCCCCTACGGCTACCACTCCAATCGCCACAACTATCCACGGCACGCGCGCTACCTCAATAGAAGACCGGGCCATATACTGCCCGCCGCCCCGGCCCGCCCGGTAGTGCCAAAAGACCCCCCGTCCCGCGGAACGACCCCCAAGGGATGACTGTTACGGCAAGATCTCGATTCGTTACCCGGAGCGGGGGCGTGTAGGTCACCAGTGTCCACCAGACCGAAGCGGGTCGACAGCTCCGTGCGGTTAGGACCTTCGACCCTAAACGACCCACCTCCGGTAGGTCATGCTGTGGATGGTTACCCAGACGGAGGAACCATGTTTGAGATTGTGCCCGTCCTCGGTGACACCGATGGGTTCGGCCACATGGGCGACTGGGGATGGGGGTGGATGATGTTCGGCTGGGTTTTCATGGTGGTGCTGATCGGGTTGATCTTCTGGGCGATCCGAAGCGCTTCCTGGGCCCGTGACGACGGGCCTCGCCGAAAGGGGGCCGAGGAGATCGTTGCCGACCGCTACGCGCACGGGGAGATCGACCGAGAGGAGTACCTCCAGCGCAAGGCCGACCTCGTCGGGGGTGGGTAGAAGTGAGGCGTCTTCTCATTTTCGCAGTGCTTGCAGCCGGGATGGTTCTGGCCATGCGAAAGGTCGCCGGGATAGCGGATCCTGCGATGCGGGAGCGGTGCTCGGAGATGTGCGAGCAGATGTTGAGCAACATGCCGGAGTCGTTTCCCCCCAATCGCATGATGGCCGACCTCGAAGCCCTCAAAGACCAGACCGCTCGCATCCTCGAGGTGCTGGAGGAACCCTGAGGGCACTGCCCTCGCTTCCGGCGGGTGGAGCACCTATCGGCGTTGGCTGTCGCAGTAAATGCCCAGTTCACTGCCACAACGAGGGTATAACGGCGCGAAATTACTTGTCTGTGGCGCCCCCTCGCCTTCCCTGAACCTACGCATTTGCTGTCATCACGAAGAGGAGGACGGTTTTTTTTCTCTCGTCTCAGAAGCGGAGCCGGATCCTGAGTCAACCGAAATTTTGGTCTGGTCGTCGAGCCGGTCTTGCGAACGCGTGGCCTTCAGACAGCCGTGAGATTGTTCCGTGGTTGTTGGAGACTGCGGATGCGGTCTCAGTCATGGTTCTTTTGGAGCCTTCCGGGCCTTGCGGATTGCTTAGAGGGACAAGCCGCGCTTGGTCAACGGTCTGTCAACCGCCAGTTGGTGGCTGGGACTGGGAGGTGGACGGGCCCGTACGGGCTTTCTGGCGGCAGTGTGCCCACCTTCGGAGCCGGCGGCTCGTAGGGAGTGATGTCCTGCAGAACCGTCTCGTAGAAGCTCCTTATGGCGGCAACGACGGAATCGGAGGGCGATGAGGAGCGTTTCCGGGCAGCCGGGATGGACGGATACGTCAGTAAGCCATTCGACCTGGATCACCTCGTGGAGTCCATCACCGACCTCGCCTATCGAGAGGCACCGGGGCCTACTGAGTCGACGGCCTAGAGCCGATTCAGCTCCGTCGCCTACCGGTGGCATGAAGTTCGACGCGGCGCTTTCCCAACTGGTTTAGGTTGGGGCTGTGACAAGCGCACCGTTGGCCTCCATCTACCGCAGATCACTCGAGCACCCGGAGGACTTCTGGGCAGAAGCAGCTGAGGACATCGACTGGATCAGCCCGTGGGACACCGTGCTCGACCGCGATGCCGCACCGGCGGCTCGATGGTTTGTCGGTGGTCGGCTAAACACTTGTTATAACGCCCTTGATCGCCACGCCGACGGTGACCGGGCCGAACAACCCGCCCTGATTTACGACAGCGCAGTGACGGGAACGACCGAGACCTTCACCTACGGAGAGCTCCGTGATCAGGTAGCCGCTCTGGCCGGCGTCTTGAATCGCTGCGGAGTTGAGCACGGCGACCGGGTAGTCATCTACATGCCGATGATCCCGCAAGCGGTCATCGCCATGCTGGCCTGCGCACGGCTCGGTGCGGTCCACTCGGTAGTGTTCGGCGGCTTTGCCCCCCGCGAGCTCGCAATCCGGATCGATGACTGCCTGCCGAAGGTTGTTGTCTCTGCTTCGTGTGGCATCGAGGTCGAACGGGTGATCGAATACAAGCCGCTGCTCGATCGGGCGATTGAGATTGCAGACCACAAGCCCGACCACTCCATCGTCTTCCAACGGGAGATGGTCACTGCCGACTTGCAGCCTGGGCGAGACCTCGACTGGGAAGAGGAAATGGCGACCGCCACACCTCATGATTGCGTGCCGGTGGCGGCAACCGACCCGCTCTACATCCTCTACACCTCGGGGACGACCGGTGAGCCGAAGGGAATCATTCGAGACAACGGAGGTCACGCGGTTGCTTTGAAGTGGACGATGCAGAACATCTACGACGTAAAACCCGGCGAGGTCTACTGGGCTGCCTCCGACGTTGGCTGGGTGGTCGGCCATTCCTATATCGTGTACGGGCCGCTGCTTCATGGCTGCACGACCGTGCTGTACGAGGGCAAGCCGGTCGGGACGCCGGACGCCGGGGCGTTCTGGCGGGTGATCGCCGACCACGGGGTGGTGAGCATGTTTACCGCCCCCACCGCCTTCCGGGCGATCCGCCAGCGAGACCCGGATGGCGACCTGGTCGGCAAGTATGACCTCAGCAAATTCCGTTCACTGTTCCTGGCAGGGGAGCGGAGCGATCCAGACACTCTCGGCTGGGCCGAGGAACAACTCGGCGTCCCGGTGATCGATCACTGGTGGCAGACCGAGACTGGATGGGCGATAGCCGCCAACTGCCTTGGCATCGAGCCGCTACCCGTCGTGCCCGGTTCGGCCGGGCACCCGGCGCCCGGATGGGATTTAGCGGTGCTGGGGCCCGACGGGACGGAGCTTCCCAGCGGGGAGATCGGCGCGCTCTGTGTCCGGCTCCCGATGCCGCCATCGTCGTTTCCCACGTTGTGGAACGCCGAAGACCGATTCGTTGAGACATACCTGGCGACTTTCCCCGGGTTCTACGAGACCGCCGACGCCGGTTTCATCGACGAGGACGGCAATGTTCATGTGATGGCTCGGACCGACGACATCATCAATGTGGCCGGCCATCGACTCTCAACGGGTGCGCTCGAGGAGGTTCTCATAGGCCATTCCGACGTCGCCGAATGCGCCGTGGTCGGCGTTGCCGATCCGATCAAGGGTGAGTTGCCCGTTGGGTTTCTTGTTCTCAAGGTTGGAGCCGCCCGACAGAATGACGAGATTGTGTCCGACGTGGTGATGTCGGTGCGCCAGCAGATCGGCCCGGTCGCCTCGTTCAAGTCGGCGGTGGTCGTCGAGCGCCTTCCAAAAACGAGGTCCGGCAAGATCCTCCGTGGCACCATCGCCCGGGTTGCCAACGACGAGGAGTGGAACATGCCGGCGACCGTCGACGACCCCGCCATTTTCGATGAGATCGCGACCGCCCTCGCCACGATCGGTTACCCACGAGACGACGCGGGGCTCAGCTGAGCCGGCGTGACCGCCGCTCGGCCATTCCATTCAGGACTTCGAGGACAACCCGGTTGGCCAGGAAGGCGGTCACTTGTCCCGGCCCGTCGTAAGGAGGACTGACCTCCACCACATCAGCGCCTACCACGTTCAGTTCGCGAGACAATCGACGTATCGTGTCCAGCAGCTCTCGGGATGTCAGGCCACCCGGCTCTGGTGTGCCGGTTCCCGGTGCCATACCCGGGTCAACGACGTCGATGTCGACGGAGATGAACACCTTGGAGGCTCCGTCCAGGACATGGTGCAGCGCCTCATCGACAACCGGGACGAGACCTCGTTCGACGATGTCGGTCATCAGATAGCTTCGCATACCGTGCTCTCGCATCCACTCGACGACCGTCGGCGGCGGCCAGTAACCCCGTAGTCCGATTTGGACAAAACGGTGGCCGGGGACCGCTCCCGATTCGATGAGCCTCCGCATCGGCGTGCCGTGGCCGACGAGCTGGCCGAAGTGGGTCTCGCCGGTGTCGGCATGCGCATCGAAGTGCACGAGCGCCACCTCGCCGTGGCCATACACGTCTGCGATACCGCCTGCGTTTGGAAACGTGATGGTGTGGTCGCCTCCCAGCACGATCGGCACCGTGTCCTGCTCGGCGATCATTTGAATCCCGCGGCGGATGTTCGAGATGCTTTCTTCGATGTAGCCGGGCACGAG
This sequence comes from Acidimicrobiia bacterium, assembly GCA_030624805.1. GTDB lineage: Bacteria > Actinomycetota > Acidimicrobiia > Spongiisociales > SHLN01 > SHLN01. The sequence continues at coordinate 495 of JAUXJL010000167.1, read as the reverse complement.
ATGGAAATCCCCGAGGTCGACCGTCTCGAGCACCCGAAACGGATCAATTCCGGTTGGGAGGTGGGGTCTTTCGCCATCGGGCCCGAGATAGTCGGCGCCACGGATAGCGCCGGGGCCAAACCTGGCGCCCGGCCGGAAGGTCGTGCCCCAGTCGAACGGGGCTCCAACGATTGCGACGTCGACTTTCTCGAGGTCTCCGATCGACCCACGTTTGACCCCGGCAAAGGTCGACCGATTGGAGAGATTGCCGTCGTAGCCGACTATTGGCTCGTCCATCGGGCGAGACTACCGCGAGTGGGGAGACTCCCATCCAGTGCGAATTTGCCCGCTACCCAACAGAGATCTGGCTTGGAGATTTTGAAGGTTGCTCAAGATTTAGGGAGTCGAAAGCTCGACAAGTTGCAGTTTTGAGGGAGCGCGATCGGTAACCTCAGTGCTACAGGCAACTGGAGCGAGTATGGGAACAGAGGCCACGGCCCCACGTTTTCCGGGTAT
>JAUXJL010000310.1 GCA_030624805.1 Acidimicrobiia bacterium | reverse complement strand
TGTTCGGCAACGTTCCCCGAAAACCAGCCATTGCGCGATTCGGATGGGCAACCGATCCACCCCGCCATGCAAACCGGCGCGTTTGCCGAAGAAGTCGTGGTTCATCAATCACAACTGGTTGCCATCGCCAAGCGGATACCGCTCGATGCCGCGGCGCTGCTTGGATGCGGGGTGATCACCGGAGTCGGATCCGTCACCAACGTGGCTCAGGTCCAGCCCGGTTGGAACGTGGTGGTCGTGGGTACGGGCGGAGTCGGCCTCAATGTGGTGCAGGGGGCAGTGCTGGGGGGAGCAGCCACGACGGTTGCGGTGGATCTGTCCGACGACAAACTCGCGGCGGCCCGGATGTTCGGCGCCACCCACACGGTCAATCCGTCCACCGACGACGTGGCCGAGGCTGTGAGCGCTGCCACTGCCGGGGAGATGGCGGATGCGGTGTTCGTCACCGTGCCGTCCAAGGCCCCAATCGAGGAAGCACCGGCTTTGCTCGCCCCGGCCGGCGCGGTCGTTCTCGTCGGCCTGCCGGCGACAGGTGTGATGACCGAGATCGACCCGCTGACCCTCGCCGACCAGAGCCAACGGGTGCTCGGGTCGAAGTTAGGGGCAGCTCGGATCTCCGTCGATATTCCCCAACTCGTTGAGCTTTACGAAGAGGGCCGGCTCAAGCTCGATGAGCTGATAACGGGTCGGTATCCGCTCGACGAAATCAACGAGGCGATTGCTTCTGTGGAGCGGGGTGAGGCCCTCCGGCATCTGATCGTGTTCTGAGTAGTAGCGTCGGGACTGATGAAGATTTCCGACTGCCGGACGTTTGTCGTAGGCAACCCGCCACCCCACTTCGGCGGCAGGTACTTCCTCTTTGTGAAGCTGACCACAGACGACGGGATAGCAGGAATCGGCGAGGCCTACGTGGCAACGTTCGGTCCCCACACTGTCGCAGACATGATCGTCGACGTTGCCGAACGTCACGTCATCGGCAAAGAGCCCTTCGCCATCGAGCACATGTGGCGCAACGTTTACGGCAGCGGATATTCGAGTCGCCCCGACGTGACGCTGATGGGGGTCATGAGTGCCCTCGAGATGGCGTGCTGGGACATCGTCGGCAAAGCCGTGGGCAGGCCGGTGTACGACCTGCTCGGAGGCCGCGTGCACGAGTCCTTGCGGTCGTACACATACCTCTTCCCCAAGCCGGGAGACCCGACCGATGTGTATGCCGACCCCGATCTCGCCGCTGAGCGGGCGGCCGAAGAGGTGGCACGCGGTTTCACTGCAGTCAAATTCGACCCCGCCGGCCCCTACACGGTGTTCGACGGCCACCAGCCAAGCCTGGACGACCTTGATCGCTCCGAGGAGATGGTTCGCAAAGTGCGCGAGGCGGTGGGGTCTGCCGCCGACATCTTGTTTGGCACCCACGGGCAGTTCACCGCGTCGGGGGCCCTTCGACTAGCTCGACGCATCGAGCAGTACGACCCGCTGTGGTTTGAGGAGCCGACCCCTCCAGAGAACCCGCGGGAAATGGCGCGGGTAGCCTCTCAAACCGCCATTCCGGTCGCAACCGGCGAACGCCTCACCACAAAGTACGAGTTCGCCCGGGTTCTCGAGCACCAGGCGGCGTCGATTCTCCAGCCCAACCTCGGCCGGGTCGGTGGCATCCTCGAGGCGAAGAAAATCGCCGCGATAGCCGAGACCCACTACGCCCAGCTGGCGCCCCACCTCTACAGCGGGCCGGTGCTGGGGGCCGCCAATATTCAGCTTGCGACCTGTACGCCGAACTTCCTCATCCTCGAAGGAATCCAGGACTGGGGCGGCTTCCACGCCGACATCCTCGAGACACCTATCCAATGGGAACGTGGTCGTGTCATCCCTCCCACGGCCCCGGGGCTTGGTGTTGTCCTCAACGAGGACGTAGCGCTGGCCCATCCCTATGAAGGAGACGAGCTGCACCTCAATCCGTCCCCCGAGCCGTATGACTGAGCAGCAGTGCACCGGTAGCCGTCCCCGCTAGGCGAAGTGGCCCCCAAGCACTAGTGCCCCGACCAGTAACGTGTGCCGCGTTCAGGACGGCTAGTGACTCGCCCTCAACATCGCCAACGTCACTGGACAGACCACTAGCCAAGGACGCTGAAGGAGGAATCCCTGTTGATCTCGCGGTTGCGGCTATAGGCGCCCAGGTCAAGCTCGAGCCCGGTGTGGATGCCGACCACAGTCACGGGATCGGCATCGTGGTCGTGGCCGGCCTCTACCTGTTGAATCAGCTGGGCCATGCAGTAGGCAGCCACCGAGGCATTCTTGAACTGGTTGCCGCTGGTTCCGATGGCCACGTAGAAGCCATCTAGATCCGTCCGGTCGTAGATCGGGATCCAGTCGTCGCTCACGTCATAGAGGTCGACAACACCCTTCTTGTCTCCGGGAACTCCGAGCGCCGGCAGTCGGCGGGCGAGGCGCATGACCTGGTTCTCCCATTGGTCGGAGCTGATCTCCCGGGCGAAATCGTCAGGATCGGCGACCCAGATCTGCGGGTCACAGTCCGGATCCTGGCTC
>JAUXJL010000091.1 GCA_030624805.1 Acidimicrobiia bacterium | reverse complement strand
TGTTGGCGAGCGGTGGCGGTTGCTGATGCCCTCCTCCTGCGTCCTGCGTATTGCGTCCCGCGTATCGCGTCCCGCCGTATTGCGTCCTGCGTATTGCGTCCTGCACCGCTACCTTGATTCCATGCTCAACCTTGCCCTTCTGGGAGATCCGGTTGACCACAGCATGTCGCCGCGCCTGCATGCGGCGGCGTTGATGGCGGCTGGCATCGATGGCTCGTACGCAGCTCGGCGAGTTGATCGATCTGGATTGCAGGTGGCCGTTGAGGAGATCCGGGATGGTCGGCTCGACGGAGCCAATGTGACGATGCCGCACAAGCGCCTGGCTGCGGAGTTGGCCGACGCTCTCGGTGCCGACGCCGCCCGGGCAGGCAGCGTTAACACGCTGCTGGCAACCGGGGGTGCGGTGACCGGGATGAGCACGGACGTTGCGGGAATCCGCCGGGCCTGGGGGCCGCTACCAGATGGCCCTGCCTTGATACTCGGCGCCGGCGGGGCTGCAGCCGCCGCGCTCTTGGCCCTCGAGGGTCGCCCACTGACAGTGAGCGCCCGCAGCCGGGAATCCGCCGGGCGGTTGATGGCTCGAACCGGGATCGACGGTTCAGTGGTCGAATGGGGAACGCCGGTGGCAGGGGCGGTTCTCGTAAACGCCACACCCATCGGCATGACTGGTGATCAGCTACCGAAGGGACTACTCGAGCCCGCCACCGGGCTGTTCGACATGCCATACGGGTCGACCGCCACCCACAGTGTCCTCGAGGCCTCTCGACTCGGTGTTCCGGTGGTCGATGGCGTTGAAATGTTGATCGCCCAGGCGGCCTTGTCCTTCGAACTTTGGACCGGCATCGAAGCCCCGATCGACGCAATGCGGGCGGTCGTCGCCCGCGACCACTCGCCGGAGTCGAATCTCTAAAGGAGCCCACACCGGTTGCCGAAACGCAACCAGGAGAGAGGCGAGGAGAGATTGTGACAACCGAAGCGCGGCATCTCGGCACGATGCTGCTTCAAGAGGGCTTGTTGAGTCGAGCCGACCTGGATCGCGCTACAGAAATCCAAACTGAAACGGGCATGCCGCTCGGGCGCATCCTGGTCGAAGAGGGTTTTGTCAAAGAGACCGACCTCGTAAAAACGCTTGCTCACCACATCGGCCTCGAGTTCGTTTCACTCGACGAGGTCACCATCGACCCGTCCGCTACCGCGTTGGTACCTGAGGCCCTGGCTCGCCGGTACGCAGCCATTTCCATCGGCTTCGAAGAGGACGGAAGCCTCATTGTGGCCATGGCCGACCCCGCCAACGTTCTGGCGATCGACGACATTCGCGCCATCACCGGCATGGACGTCCGTCCCAAGGTCGCCACCCGGACCGAGGTTGAAGAAGCCATCTCACGGATGGCTCAATTCGACGATGCTGTCTCCGATCTTGGCGATCTGCTGGATGATCAGGCCGAGGTCGAGGACCTCAGCGCCATGGAGGCCTCAGTCGACGAGGCGCCCGTCGTCAAGCTGGTCAACACAATCATCACTCGCGCCATCAACGAACGCGCCTCGGACATCCATATTGAGCCCGGCGAGAAGGATCTGCGGGTCCGGTTCCGTATTGACGGGGTTCTCCACGAGGCGATGACCACGCCTCGCACCATTGCGAACGCCATGGTGAGTCGCCTCAAGATCATGGCCGATATCAACATCGCCGAGCGCCGCCTACCTCAGGACGGACGTATCAGCCTCAAGGTGTCCGGGCGGCAGGTAGATCTGCGTGTCGCCACCCTTCCGTCGGTCTATGGCGAGAAAGTTGTGCTTCGAATTCTGGACCGCAGTTCGATCCTCCTCGAGCTCTCCGATCTCGGTTTCAGCGACCGCAACCTGGAACGCTACGCCTCTTCCTATACGAAACCATACGGAGCCATCCTCGTGACCGGTCCGACCGGCTCAGGCAAGTCGACAACGCTCTACGCCACGTTGAACGTGCTGAACCGTCCTGAGGTGAACATCATCACGACCGAGGACCCGGTTGAGTATCGCCTCGCCGGCATCACCCAGATCCAGGTGAATCGAAAGGCCGGCCTCACGTTTGCTTCCGCCCTGCGGTCTATTCTCCGTGCCGACCCTGATATCGTCCTCATAGGTGAGATTCGAGACCGGGAGACGGCCCAAATCGCCATCGAGGCTGCCCTCACCGGTCACCTGGTTCTTTCGACGCTGCACACAAACGACTCGTCATCTTCGATTGGCCGGCTCATCGAGATGGACGTCGAGCCCTACCTGGTAGCCAGCTCGATTGATGCGGTCCTCGCACAACGCCTGGCACGCCGCCTGTGCGAGAAGTGCCGGGTTGCGGTCCCACCAGACGCCGGGAGGTTCGAAGCCGCCAAGATCGAGCTCCCCGATGAGATCTTCGAAGCGGCCGGCTGCACTTCGTGCTCCAACACGGGTTACCGCGGTCGGATGGCGCTCCACGAAGTCCTGCTTATCAGCGAGGACATTCAGCGGATGGCAGTTGAGCGGAGACCATCCGATGAGATCCAGGAGATTGCCGTCGAACAGGGCATGACGACCCTGTGGGATGACGGCCTCGAGAAGGTTGCAGCCGGATTCACATCACTCGAAGAGCTCATGCGGGTCGTCGCGTGAGCAGGGTCAGTCGTCAACTCGGCGAGTCGCTCGTCAACAAACGGCTTCTGAGCCGCGACACGCTCGAAGAGCTGCTCATTGAGGAGTCAAAATCAAATGTTCCTCTCGCCAAGCTGCTCGTGGGCTCTGGTCATGTAACCGACTCCGATCTACTCGAGATTGTGGCTGAACAACTGGGGATTGACTACATCAACCTCGAGCAAACCATCATTCAGCCCGATGCCCTCGACCGACTTGATGCCGCTACCGCCCGACAACTCGTTGCCGTCCCCATTTCGGTGGAATCCGACGAGGTGGTCGTGGCCGTTGCCGACCCGTTCACAGCCAACCTGCGCGAGACGCTCGAGACCGCCTGCGGAAGTCCGATCTCCTTGGCATTGGCCCCCAAGCGGGCGATTGATCGCCTGCTTTCGGACTACTTCGCGCTCGACCAGGGTCCGCCCGTTGAAATCAACGAGGACGTTCATCTCAACGACCTGCTGAAGATCCTCATGGAGAAAGCTGGCTCCGACCTTCACCTCACGGCCGGAACCGATCCGCAGATCCGAGTGCACGGCCACCTGCAGCCGCTCGAGGGTTTCGGAACTATGATGCCCGCAGAGCTCAGGCGCATGATTTATGGCATATTGACGGCCGACCAGCGCCAGCGTCTCGAAGAGAATCGGGAGCTCGACAGTTCGCACCCGGTCCCCGGTCACGGCCGTTTCCGAGTGAACGTGTTTTTCCAGCGAGATTCTGTCGGGGCAGTGCTACGGGCGATTCCGAACGAGATCCTGGCACCCGACGATCTCGGGATGCCTCCCATAGTGAGCACTCTCGCTCATCTCCATCGCGGCCTGGTCCTTGTCACCGGCCCGACCGGCTCGGGCAAGTCGACCACGCTCGCATCCATTGTCAATCTCATAAACGAAGAGCGCGCCGTCCACATCATGACAATCGAGGATCCGATCGAGTTCCTTCACAAGCACAAGAAGGCAATCGTCAACCAACGCGAGGTTGGCACTGACACTTTCAGTTTCAATGATGCGCTCAAACACGTGTTACGCCAGGATCCCGATGTCATCCTCGTGGGTGAGATGCGAGACCTCGAAACGATCGGTGCCGCGCTCACCGCTGCCGAGACCGGCCACCTGGTGTTCGGAACACTCCACACCCAGAGCGCACCGCAGTCGATCGACCGTGTCATAGACGTTTTTCCATCCCACCAGCAATCGCAGATTCGGGTGCAACTCGGCAGCTCGCTCCAGGCCGTAGTCAGCCAACAACTGCTGCCGACCGCAGACGGCAAAGGACGCGCCGTCGGTGTGGAGATCATGATCGCAACGGCGGCAATCCGAAACCAGATCCGTGATGGAAAGGCCCATCAGATCCCGTCATCGATGCAGGCAGGCTCGAAGCACGGAATGCAGACCATGGACCAGTCGTTGGCCGACCTCGTAAAGCGCGGCCGGATAACTCGGGAACTGGCCTTGGAGCGGTGTGCCGATCCAGAGGGCCTCAAGCGACTCCTGGGGGGTGGCTGATGGCCGCCGCAGTGTTCACATATCGAGCGCGTGACAAATCAGGCAAAGTCCACGAGGGTCAGCTGGAGGGTTCGTCGCGCGAGGCGGTAGTCAAGGCTCTCAAGGAGCGGGGGGTCATGCCTCTCGCGGTAGAAGCAAGGAAGAACGCCGGCCTCAAGACAGAGATCCATATCCCCGGGCTTTCCGACCGTATCAAGTCCAAGGACGTCTCGGTTTTCAGCCGGCAGTTCGCCACGATGATAAATGCCGGGCTCTCCCTGCTCCGGTCGTTGTCCGTCCTCGAGGAGCAGACCTCGAGCAAGCCCCTGGCCAAGATAATCGGAGAGGTCCGGCGTGACGTCGAGCGTGGGGTTGGTCTGTCGAGTGCCCTGGAAAAGCACCCGAAGGCATTTGGCCAGCTATACACGGCGATGGTGCGAGCCGGTGAGGCCGGCGGTGTGCTCGATGACACGCTCATTCGCCTGGCAGACGCTTTGGAGTCTGCGGTGGCACTCCGCAGCAAGATCAGGTCCGCCATGGCCTACCCGGTGGTGGTGCTCTCGATGGTCGGGCTCGTGGTCATCGCCATGATGCTGTTCGTTGTTCCTATTTTCGTCGACCTGTATGCGTCGGCGGGAGGCGACCTCCCGGTGCCAACCAAGATCCTCATTGGGGGGTCGAACATCGTCACCGGGTACTGGTGGATTGTCGGCCCGCTTTCGGGACTGGCCGTGTTCGGGTTTCGCAAGTGGATCAACACGCCTCCAGGGCGCCGGGTGTGGGACATGTTCAAGCTCAGGATGCCCGTGTTCGGGGGGGTGGTGCACAAGACTGCCATCAGCCGGTTTTCTTCGACCCTCGGTGTTTTGCTGCGCACCGGGGTTCCGATCCTCCAGGCCATGGAGATCGTGCGAGAGGTCTCGGGCAACGTGATCGTCGGAGACGCCGTCGCCGACGTCGCCAAGTCGGTCAAGGATGGTGACTCGCTGGCCCTTCCGCTTCAATCTCATGCGATATTCCCTTCGATGGTCGTGCAGATGATCGCGGTTGGCGAAGAGACTGGAGCAGTCGACGAGATGCTCGACAAGGTCGCCACCTTCTACGACCAGGAAGTCAACGACACCGTTGACGCACTTACCAGCCTGCTGGAGCCGCTTCTCATAGCCTTCATGGGTATCACGGTCGGTGGCATCCTTGTTGCCCTCTACCTCCCCATGTTCAACCTCGTAAATGTCGTTGGCTAGGTGATACTTCGCATCACCTAGCAGTTGCTACGCAACTGCTAGGCCGCCCTGTTCTCAACGGGCCCCGTTTCTTGCGTATTGCGTATGCGCTTATTGCCTAGTTACTTTGGAACCCTTCAATATGACCCCTAATCGAAGCCGTGAAAGGCTCAACTTCTGCCTATCGGCGTCGATATCCCATGCGTAAGAAGGTCGGGTAAAGGCTCGGCCGTGGATGATCGTAAGGAGAACATCAGATGCTCAAAGCGATGCGGTCCCGTCTCAACAAAGACGAGGGCTTCACACTCATCGAGCTGATGGTGGTGGTGCTGATTATTGCTATTTTGGTCGCCATTGCCATCCCCACCTTCCTGGGTCAGCGGAAGAATGCACAGGACAGTGCTGCCAAGAGCAACGTCCGCAATGCCCTGGCGACTGAGAAGGCTTACTTCTCCGTTAACCAGGTGTTTACCGCCACCACCGCCGACTTGTCGGCCATCGAGCCGAACTTGTTCGGCACAGGCGCCGACCCGGTCACCGCGACCATCGGCACCGGCGGCGTGTCTGTCTGCCTCGTGCAGAAGAGCGACGGTGGCGATTACTTCGCTGTCTGGGACGGCACCACGGCTGGAACCGTGTACTACCAGAGTGCAACGGATCCATCCCTGGGCACCTGCCCGACGGCTCAGCCAACCACAGGCTGGTCGGCCGGCGGCTGGTAATCCAAGCTCGATGACTAATCAAGAAGCGGGCCCTGCGGGGCCCGCTTCTTGTATGCCGAGCCGGTCCCGCGCCGTGGCCGACTGCCTTCTTTTTCCTCAAGGCGGGCCTCTCCGAAACCGAAATATGGGACGTACCGCACAGGAGAGAGCCATGTTGAGAAAAGACGACCGCGGATTCACGCTCATCGAGCTGATGATTGTGGTTTTGATTGTTGCCATCCTGGTTGCGATTGCGATCCCGACCTTCCTCGGACAGCGCAAAGAAGCCGAGGACTCCGCCGCCAAGAGCAACCTCCGCAATGCCCTTACTACGGAGAAGGCCTTCTACGCCGGAGGCGCCCAAACCTTCACAACCGACCTCGATCTTCTCCAAGCAATCGAGCCGAGCTTGTTCAACGTGACCGGGGCCTCGCCGGCTGTGAATACGTTCGATCCGGTCGTGCTCAGCATGGACGGCGCCGGTGAGACCATCTGCATAGTGGCGCTGACGCCTCGCGGCGAGTACATGGCTATTTGGGAGAACCACGCGGCCGGTACACAGTTCGGCCGCCACTCGACCAATCCCTTCAGCACGTGCAGCGCTAGCGGCCCACCCGCGGCTGGCACCTGGACATTAAACAGCTGGTAGAGGCTTCGGGCGCTAGGGTCCGAACCTCATGGAAACGTCTCTGGTAGCGGCGGTCGCCGCCGTTTTCGGACTCATCTTCGGTTCCTTTATCAACGTCGTTGCCTACCGTGTCCCGGCCGGCATGTCGGTGGTCTCCCCACCGTCGGCGTGTCCCACATGCGGCCACCAGATCCGCAATCGGGACAACGTCCCGGTTCTCTCGTGGCTAGTTCTCCGGGGAAGGTGCCGGGACTGTGACGCTCGGATAAGCGTCCGGTATCCAATCGTTGAAGCCTCGACGGCAATCTTGTTCGTGGCGGTGGTGCTCATTATCGGGGTTGAATGGGTGTTGCCCGCATACTTGTGGTTTGCCGGCGCCTCCCTCACGTTGGTCTTGACCGACCTCGACGTCCACCGGATTCCCAATCGTATCCTGTATCCCTCAACTGTGGTCGGTGTTGTTCTCCTGTTCCTGGGGGCTGTGCTCGACAGCGACCTGACGCCGTTCTGGCGGGCGTTGGGAGGGGGAGCTGTCTATTTTGCCTTGTTCTTCCTGCTCGCCCTCATCGCCCGCGGGGGATTCGGCATGGGCGACGTCAAATTGGCATTCTTTCTCGGCGCATTCCTGACGTTTCAATCGTGGCGTGTGCTCGGCGCCGGCATTTCCCTCGGAATAGGAATTGGGGGGGTGCTCGCCATCGGCCTTCTCATGACTCAACGGGCCTCCCGTAAGACGAAGATCGCCTTCGGTCCGGCCATGATTTTCGGGGCCTATTTGGCGCTCGTTTTTGGTCAGGAT
>JAUXJL010000039.1 GCA_030624805.1 Acidimicrobiia bacterium | reverse complement strand
TGTCATTGGTGGCAATCACCACCTTGCCGTCGCGGGTGTGCGGGACCCGATGTTCCTGACAGAATTCGACCATCATGGCGGCTCCTTCCACGCACAGCTTTGCCTTGAGCGAGCCGGGTCGGTAGTAGAGGCCGGAGTGAAGGACGCCGCTGTTGCGACCGCTCTGATGTTGCCCGACACTCGACTCCTTCTCGAGCACCAACAGGTCGAGGTCGGGGCGTTGATCGAGAAGCGCTCGGGCGGTGGCGAGACCGATGATCCCACCGCCGACGATGATGACGTCGTGTGCCATGCGAACCCAGGGTAGGAACTGTGTCAGTCCATCGTCTTGCGAACGGTCTCGTAGATTCGGTCTGCAGTCGGAAGGCTCATGTCTTCGAGCGCCTCGGCAGACGGTAATGGGATGTGGGGCGTGGTGATCCGAACCACCGGGCCGTCCAGATTCCAGAACCCTTCATCGGCAACAATGGATGCCAGCTCGGCCCCCCAACCGCATAGTCGCGGGTTTTCCTCCACCGTATAGAACCGGCCGGTTTTCGCTACTGAGGACAGCAGTGCCTGTGTGTCGAGCGGCACCAGCGACCGAACGTCAATGATTTCTGCCGCGATGCCGTCACCGGCCAGGCGATCGGCCGCCTCGAGGGCACGCGGCACCATGAGGGCGAGGGCGGCGATCGTGCAGTCGGAGCCCTCTCTCACCAGGCGGGCCTCTCCGAGCTGTTCGACTATTTCACCATCCGGCACCTCGGCCTTGGTGGCGAGAAGGGACTTGTGCTCGAAGAAGACGACCGGGTCGGGATCGCGAACTGCCGCTGCCATCAGCCCCACTACGTCGGCCGGCGTTGAGGGAGCAACCACCTTCAGACCTGGGATCATCATGCACCAGTTCTCAACGCTCTGGCTGTGCTGGGCCCCGAAGCGAGAGCCGCCCCCGTTTGCGGTACGTATCACTACCGGAATGTTTACCTGGCCGCCCGTCATATACCGGCTCTTTGCCATCTGGTTTGCGACGATGTCCCAGCACACAGCCAGGAAGTCGGAGAACATGATCTCCGCGATCACCGGAATCCCGGTCATGGCCGCACCCATCGCGGCGCCCAGGATGGCCTGCTCGGAAATGGGAGTGTCGCGGACCCGCCCGGGCCCAAACTCGTCGAGCAGGCCGACCGTGGTCTTGAAGACGCCGCCGGCGCTGGCAATATCCTCACCGAGCATCACCAACTGCGGGTCACGCCGCATCTCCTGGGCGATGCCGTGAGCCACTGCCTCCCGGTAACTCAGTTCCGCCATGCCGAGCCCCCATCCGCCCACACGTCGGTGAAAAGGTGCTCTGGGCCGGGGTGCAAGCCGTTCTTGGCATACTCGGTTGCCTCCTCGACCCGGCCCGCCACGGACTGCTGGATCGTCGCCAGGTCGCCTTCGGGAACGCCCAGTTCCAGGAGCCGCCTGTGGTACATCGGGATGGGGTCACGGTCGAGCCACGCTTCCACCTCGTCCGCCGGGCGGTATTTGCCGGGGTCGGCACGACTGTGACCGCCGTGACGATATGTGACCGCCTCGATGAGCGAGGGCCCGTCACCCGCCCGGGCCTTGGCGAGAGCTCGGGAGGCGACGTGGAAAACTGCGTCGGCGTCGTTGCCGTCGACGAGGATCCCTTCGAGGCCGTAGGCCGGTCCCCGGTCGGCGGCCGGGTTTGGGACGGCCGAAACAACGTCGATAGGGGTGTACTCCATATATAGGTTGTTCTCGCACACGAATACAACGGGCAGTTTCCAGATCACCGCCAGGTTGAGGGCCTCGTGAAATGCTCCGATGTTGGTGGTGCCGTCTCCGAAAAAGGCAATCGCTACTTGATCGGTGCCGCGCAGCTGGGCCGACCAGGCAGCCCCGTTGGCGATGCACAGGTGGGCGCCGATGATGGCGTAGCTCCCCATCATGCCGTGGTCGACGGAGGTTAGATGCATCGACCCGCCCTTGCCCTTGAGCAGGCCGTTTTCTCGGCCGAGGAGCTCGGCCATCACCGGCCCGAGTGGGACGCCGGCGGCGATGGTGTGGGCATGGCCCCGGTAGGTGGCAAAGCTGTAATCGTCGGGTCGTTTGGCGAGGCCAAAGCCGGCCGCCACCGCTTCCATGCCGAGTGACAGGTGGCTGGTGCCCTTGACGAGGTTCTGCATGAAGAGGTCGTAGGCCCGTTGTTCGAACTGGCGAAGCACCTGCTGGAGCTCGTAGAGCTCCAGGCGGCTCTCGATAGAGATCGGCAGATCGCGGTTGGATTGGTTCACCGCGGCAGGCAGACGGGCGGACCGCTGCGAGTAGTCGTATGCGCCGGGGTCTGCCCTCTCAGTACTCATTGGCCACGAGCAGCTCCTCGCACGGGAAGAGGGTGGTCACCTGGGGCCCGTCGGCGGTAACGACCATCATTTCCTCGATGCGGGCGGCCGAACGACCGTCTGCGGCCGGAGCGTAGGTCTCGAGCGCAAAATACATGCCCTCTTTGATTTCGATGGGATCGTCGAGCGAGTTGAGCCGGGAGATGATCGGTCGCTCGTGCAAGCCGACCCCAACGCCGTGGCCGAACTGAAGCCCGAATGCATCCATCTCATCAACAAAACCGAACTCCTCGGCCCGCGGCCATACCTTGGCGATCATGTCGGTTGTGTTACCGGGCCGGACAAGATCGATGGCCTCATCCATCCATACCCGTGATTGCTTGAAGGCGTCCCGCTGGGCCTGGGTGGCTCTGCCAACCACGAAGGTCCGGTAGTAGCACGTCCGGTAGCCGTTGAAAGCGTGGATGATGTCGAAGTAGGCCTGGTCTCCGGGGCGGATGAGGCGGTCGGAGAACACGTGTGGATGCGGAGAGCAGCGTTCGCCGGCGATCGAGTTGATTGCCTCAACGAACTCGGAGCCCATCTCGAACAATCGTGCGTGCGCCAGGCCAACGATGTCGCTTTCTCGCACGCCCGGCTTGAGTGCTTCGAAGATGTCCTGGTAGACGCCGTCGACCATGGCGCTTGCCTGGCTCAGCAGCATGATCTCGTCCTCGCTCTTGATCTCCCTGGCCAGCATCATCGCCTGCTGGCCGTCGACCACGGCGAGACCCTCGGCCTGCAGCGCCAGGAAGACCGATGTCTCTGCCATATCCACACCGAGGGGTTCGTCGGCAACACCTTCGTCACGCAGCGCCGCCGCGATCTCACCGGCCGCCCGAGCATGCAAGCCTGCTTCCGGCCCGATGGCGCCCTGCAGCCCGGTGTTGCCCGCGATCGAGTTCTCTTCGTCGAACAGGGTGGGAAGTTGGAGCCGATGCGCCTTGGCGGCCGACCCGAAGTCCCAGACGCGGGGCCGACCGTTGCGGGTAACGAGTGCCCAGCGCTCGCCCTTGTTGAAAGCCCAGTAGCCGATCTGGGTGCTGGTGGCGTATCGAATGTTTGAGGTTTCGAACAGCAGCAACGCTCCCAGTCCGTGTAACTCGAGCTGCTCTCGGACCCGGCCGATGCGGTAGTCGCGAAGCCGGGCGAAGTCGACCCGGTCCTCCCAGTCGACACCCATCACGCCGGGGGCACGGGTGGTAGCGACAGGAAACTCACTCATTGACACCTCTCCCTACTGAGTCGGCAAACGTTTGCATTGTTGCGCCACCGACGGTCAAATGTCAAACCCGCCGCCCGGCTGCGCTCTGGTTGAACTGAGACTCACTGGTCCCAATCCTGCGGGAAGATAAAGGCGCCCGAGGGAGGGGGGGCAGGCGCCTGGACCTCGATCCAGCGGGTGGGCACATCGGCCGTCATCTGATAGCCGTGTAAGGCGTTGGTGCCCGCCACGATCAGGTCCCCGGCTTCCACCGCGATCTCCTCGCTGTCGAGGCGGGCGATCGCCGAACCGGTGAGGAAATAATACGCCTCTTCGAACGGATGATAGTGGTCGCCCGGCGAGGCACCCGGGGTGAACTCGACGATGAACATCGTGTGGTGAATAGCTCCCAGGAGGTCATCGATCAACATCCATAGTGAGATGTTTCGGACGTTGCCTCCCCGGTAGCCACGTATCGAGAGGGGCCCGGGGGAGGGGAGATGTTGATCGGCGAACCGACCAACGAAGCGGTCCTCCGGTGTGAGCGTCTCCAGGTCGCGGCCGGCCTCTGGGACAGCCAGGTCGGCAGGCCGATAGCTCGCCTCTGGTCCGGCTGGCAAGCGTGGCTGAGGCGACCGCATCCGGAACCATCGAACCGGTTCATTGCCCACGTTGTGCCAGGCGTGGGCCGTGGCCATGGGAACGACGCCGAAATCGTTCTCCTCGAGCCGATAAGAATGCCCGTCGATCGAGAGGAGCACCAGGCCGGACAGGACGTAGAACGATTCTTCGAAAGGGTGGTAATGGCCGGCGACATGCCCACCAGGCTCGAGCTCCGCCAGGGCCACCTCGCAATGAATCAGGCCTTCGTCCAGCCCGGCCATCGGGGCGACTGACAGGCCGGCGGCCAACTCCGAGTTTGGGTGCCTGGTGAATACGAACGAGCTCCCCTTGAATACTCCGGCTGCCACTTCGCCACCTCCGGTCCTGATCCGCAATCCCCAGCAGGCTACGGGTGCATGACAGTCGGGGCAACGGCGCCGCTCGGACATCGATAGGGCGAGCCGTCCGAGCCGGGTCTCAGTGGGTCCGGTAGGCTCGTTGGCGCAATCCGGCGCCGAGGGGAGAGCATGATTGAGCATTACGTTCTTTTCAAAGCAATAAGTGGTCTGGAGGGCGACCTCGAGGCCGCCCTGGCCCAATTCGATACAGGTATGCAAGGTGAGCCGTGGCTGATCGAGCTCACCTACGGCCCTAACATCAACACCCGTTCAAAGGACCTCGGCTGGACCCACGGCATGCTGAGCCGTTTACCCGACTACCCAACCTTCGAGAACGAGTATTGGAACCATGCAGCCCATGTGCGGTTCTTGGGACAACTCGATGGGTTGTGCGAAACCCGCTTCGCGCTCGACTACGAGGTGGTCGAGGAGAGTGGTCGGTGATGCCGTTGGGTAGTTCGACGGTCGGGCGCGCCAATAGCAAGGACGAGTTCTCGTCACCCTTCAGAGTCGAATGGCGAGGCCGAGCACGCCGCAAGTGGCGGTGACCGGTCGTCGAGACGCGTGACTTGTATTGCCGATGGGCCACAGGATGAGCCAGAAGCCGCTTAGGCACGTGGTGCATCGCGGGGCCGAGGCCCACTTTGAGGAGCCGGAGGT
Source organism: Acidimicrobiia bacterium (assembly GCA_030624805.1). Lineage (GTDB taxonomy): Bacteria > Actinomycetota > Acidimicrobiia > Spongiisociales > SHLN01 > SHLN01. The sequence goes on along the minus strand of JAUXJL010000039.1, from coordinate 5,959 downwards.
GCTCAAGGGACGTAGCTCCGGGTTCAGCCGCTGGTCGGCGATTGACCACAAAACTCCTGGCGCAGTCCATACCGGTTTCGGCGTGTGCGTGCTCGAGCCGGGTGGCTCGATCGACACGCACGTGCACTCCTTCGAGGAATCGGTCCACCTCTTAGAGGGTGAAGTCATTTGCCACACCTCGGAGGGGTCCGTGTTGCTCCGCCCCGGCGACTACGGCGTCATTCCCGTGGCCGCACCTCACGCGTGGAACAACGTCGGCGAATCGCCGGCCCGATGGGCCGTGATGACGGCGCCACAACCCCAGCCCGCCTTCGCCGGTGACACTTTCTTCGTCGACCCGCTACCCACAGGCAGTGCCTTTGAGGTCGATCCGCGCGACCCTCGCACCCGGTCCTTTGGCCACGTCTCACCCGGCAACATGGACCCGGAGCGCCAAACCCAGGACATGTTGGCCGTCTCGGCCAGCATGCGGAGCGCGCTTCTCGTATACAGCGGAATCTCGGTGAAGATGATGGTCGACACCGACCTTGGCGCCCAGCTCCAAACGATGTTCATGGTTCAGTACGAGGAGCGGGGTGCGGCGGGAGCACACGATCATCCTCTCGAAGAGACCTACATGATCATGGAGGGCAAAACAGACGCCAAGTTCGATGGAGAAACCTATCGGCTCGAGGTGGGCGACATTGCTTTTGCCGGAGTGGGGTGCGTCCATGAATTCTCCAATCCGGGACCGGGGATCGTGCGCTGGTTGGAGACGCAAGCGCCCCAGCCGCCCGCCCGCTACTCCTATCGGTTTGCCCGCGACTGGAACTACTTGCGCGACGTACTCGGTTAACCGGACGGCTTCGCCTTTCCCGGCCCGGACGCTTCACATCCCGAAATACGCCTTCTGGAGGCTCTCGTCCTCCAGGAGCTCGGAGGCATCGCCGTGGCGCACGATGCGGCCATCTTCGAGGACATAGGCTCGCGAGGCCAGCTCCAGAGCCTCGACTACGTTCTGCTCGACAATCAGGATGGAGGTTCCGGTTTCGTTGATGTTGCGAATCACTTCGAAGATGGTCTCAACGATCACGGGAGCGAGGCCGAGTGACGGCTCGTCGAGCAGCAGGAGCCGGGGCCGGGCCATGAGCGCCCGACCGATGGCGACCATTTGTTGCTCACCACCGCTCAGGTTCCCGGCCCGCTGGTTGCGGCGTTCGGCCAAGATTGGGAAGATTGAGCACACCCACTCGTAGGTGTCGTCACGGTGAGCGCGGGCCGCCGGATGGTAGGCGCCGATGTCCAGGTTGTCGGTCACGGTCAAGTCTGCAAAAAGACGACGCCCCTCTGGGACGATTACTACGCCCTGCTGACACACCCTGGCTGGTCGCAAGGCGGTGAGATCCTGGCCGTCGAAGGTCACAGATCCCGACCAGGCCCGATGCAGGCCCGCAATGATGTTGACGAACGTGCTCTTGCCCGCTCCGGTTGGTCCGACCAGCGTCACAATCTCGCCGTCGCCAACGTCGACGGAAACGTCGCGTAGCGCCTGGGCCGAGCCATACCCGCCTGAGATGCCCTCGACTTCAAGCATTTGCCCACTTCGATCCGAGATAGGCGCGAACCACCTCAGGCTGGCGTATCACCGCGTCTGGTTCTCCCTCGGCGATGACAAGTCCCTGGTCGAGCACAGTCAATGTGGTCGAGAGAGCCGTCACCACCCGGACCAGGTGCTCCACTATGACCAGCGTGACACCGCGCGCGTGAATCCGCTTGATCATCTGAATCGATTCATCGACCTCCGTGGGGTTGAGACCGGCCAACACCTCGTCGAGCAGCAGGAGCCGGGGTTCGGTGGCGAGCGCACGAGCCAGCTCGAGAAACTTGAGTTGGTGGAGTGTGAGTTGATCGATGGGACTATCGGCCACCTCGCCCAGCCCCGTGAATCCAAGCCACTCACCGGCGGCACTGCGGGCATCGGCCAGGGAATGGCGTCGCTGTCCGAACATGTAGCTGAGTGCCACGTTCTCGAGAACCGTCATTGTTCCGAACGGCCGGGGGATTTGGAACGTTCGGGCGAGACCCTCGGCCGCTATCTGGTGGGGGCCGAGCTCGAGGAGGTCAACGCCGTCGAAGGCAGCCTGACCGGCGTCGGCGGGGTAGAAGCCGCTCAGTACGTTGATCAGAGTTGATTTACCCGAGCCGTTCGGTCCGACGAGACCAACGATTGCTCCTTCCTCGATTGTGATTTCGACACCGTCCAGGGCCTTGATGCCTCCAAAATGTTTGACGATGGCGGTACCGGCGAGCAGGCTCACGTGCTCGCCCTTTCAGCCGCCGATGCCTCGACAGGCGTAGCAGGACCTCCTCGTCGAAGGACCCGGGCGACCGATTGCCGGGTAGGGAGCAGAACCGCCAGGAGGGTGATGAGCGAGGCGTATGCGAAGTCCCAGATCAGCGAAGTCGCAAGGTCGGCGAACGTCCACACCGCCATGGCGGTCCCGAAGACGGTGAGGGTCAGAATCCAGCGCATCCGCATACGGAGGTATATGCCCTCTCGAACGGCCAGGACCAAGAAGATCAGTAGACCGCCGATGATGATCTGATTGACGTCCTCTAGTCCGGCGCTATTGAGTCGATCCGTCAGTGTGTAGATGATGACCGCTCCCACCACCGGCCCCATCCAGTGTTTCATGCCTCCGAGCACGCTCATGAGGATGACAAAAAGGGGCACCCGGATGTTGAACACGTCATCAACGGTGACGAACCCGATCTGGAGCGCCCACACCCCACCCATGAGGCCAGAGAAGAAGGCGTTGGTGCCGAGAGCAACCATCTTGTACCGAAACGTGGGAACACCAAGCCCGTGAGCCACTTGCTCGTCGTCTCTAATAGCGAACAAGCCCCAGCCCACCCGCGACTCGTAGAGCAAATACGCCGCCAGCACAGTCAAAAAGGCCACGACAAACGTCATACGGAACATGGCGGTACGGAAGTCGCCGAGGAATTCGGGCAGCGGCGTGCCCGTCATGAAGATCCCGCGGCCCCCGTCGATGAACGAATACAGACGGGCAACCGATGCCAATACGAACGCCACGGCCAGCGTCGTAAGGGCGAAGATCTCTCCGCTCAACTTGCGCAACCGGAAAACCACCAACCCGAGTCCCAGCCCAAACGCGGCTGCCAATGCTCCGGCGATAGGTAGAGCAACCAAGAACGGCCAGCCCTCTTTGGCCGCTAGAACACCTGTTGTGTAGACCCCGACGCCAAACCAGGCCCCCTGGCCGAACGAGAAATATCCCGAGTAGCCGGTGAGGATGTTCCAACTCACGGCCTGACTTATCCAGAAGAAGGCCGTGAACATAAATGTGATATAGAACCCCGGCGTGTCCAATGCTTCCGCGAGAGCCGGCACCAGGTTGATCACGATGGCGGCAACGGCAAACCCGGCAAGCGCCTTGGTACGTCGCGTCACGAAGACCCCTGCCTGGTGAAGAGTCCCTGCGGACGAAACAGAAGGGCGGCGATGAGAATGAGAAAGGTGACGAGAGAGGCACTGAGCGGGCCCCATTGGACCGAAGCCACGCCCGCCGCCACACCGACGATGACGCCGGCGCCGAGGGCGCCGACCGCGTTGCCGAGGCCACCGAGGATGACAACCGGGAACACGATGCCAAACCACCCGAGCGAGATGCTGGGCGAGAGTGACTGGAAGGTGGCGATAAACACGCCGGCCGTGGCCGAGAATGCCGTGGCAAGGCCCGACAGCACAACGGCCACCCGCCGATTGTCGATCCCGTAGGCCCGGGCAATCTGCGGATCGTCCACGATGGCGCGTACCGCCTTGCCGAAGTAGGACCTTGACAGCAAGAGTGAGGTCCCGAGGGCGATTCCTACTGCGGCACCGAAGGCGAGCAGGAGCGGAACCTGGATGGCGACATCGCCGACGAAAAACGACATTGACTCGTACGGGTTGATGTCGCGGTCGATGCGTCGGAAATCGGCCGTCCAGATGGTGCGGATGATGCTCTGGAGGATGATGACGCTCCCGAAGCTGATGATGAGCGACTGGAACTCGTCCACCTTCGTCAGTTCGAAGAAGATCTGCATTATCGCTCCGGCCAGGAACCCGGCCGGGATCACCACCAGGAGCGCGAAGAGCGGGTCAATCTCCAAGGAAGTCGAGATCTGGTAGGTGGCGTAGGCGCCGAGCAGGATGAAGGAGAAATGCGCCAGGTTGATAATCCTCAGAGCGCCCCAGGTCAGCGAGATTCCCACCGACATCACGGCGTACAAGCCTCCGATCAGGAGGCCGGAGACGATCGCCTGATTGAGAACGTCACTCATCAGGCGGGCAAATCCATGCTTCGGGTGGGAGGGCCAAGGCGCCCTCCCACATCAGAATCACCAATCCTTAGAGGTTGGGAGCGGTGCCGGGTTTGGCCGAATCCGGCGGGAACACGACGGTCCACTCACCGTCTTGGATTTGTTTGATCATCGACAGATCGCCGTAGTAGTTCTGCTGGGCCGGATCGAAGTCGATCGTTCCGAGAATGGTGTCGATCGGGTTGTTGATCAGGTAGTCGCAGATCTCGTCGTGCTCGAGACTCCCGGAACCCTCGACACCGGCCACCAGTACCTCCCAGGCAACCCACGACACGCTGGCCTGGGCCTCGAAGAGGGTATACGGCAATCCGGCTGCACTCGCCGCATCCGAGAACGCCTGGGCGATCGCAGCTGCGTTGGGGTCATCGGTGAACGGCGGGTGAGGCTCGAAGGTTGACACCGAGAAGGCTCCTTCTGCGTTGGGAGCACCCAGCAGCGGGCCCGGCGCCGGCCATTGATAGAAATGCCCGCGGGGGGCGTATCCGATGGCGTCGAGTGCGGCCAGCAGGCCATTGGCGTCTACGCCGATTGCGCCCATGTAGATGAAGTCGGGATCCTCCTGAGCGACCTGGGCGGCGATCGGAGCCCAATCGCTTGTGCCGAGTGGGTAGTTGATCTCGGCGACAACATCCCAACCACGTTTTTCCGCTTCGGAGACGGCCCCGCCGGCATCGGAGTTGGGCGGCCCGTAGCCGATGTATTGGGTACCGGGGAACTCGCTGAGTACGAATGCGATGGTCTCGGGTGGGTTGCCCGAGGCTTCCAGTGCGTCGTACACCTGGTTGGGGTTGGTGATGTTGGTCTCAACCCCCGTCGGCCAGGTCGGGAAGTGACAGGCGTAGGTGTAGGCGTAGGTAAGGCTGGCGGTGTGGTGGGGGAACACGAAGCCCTCGCGTTCGGCCACCGCCATCGCGGCAGTGATGGCACCGGTGCCGTATGGGCCCATGATGAGATCGACGCCTTCCTCGCTGATGAGCCGCTCGTAGAGGGCAGCCGCCTGGTCGGAGGCCGACTCGTCGTCGCGTACGTCCCAGGTCACGGGCCGTCCCAGTAGGCCGCCGGCGGCGTTGAGCTGTTCGACGAAGAGATCGCCTGCGACCTTGTGGATGGCTGCGGTTGGCCCCAGGAAGCCGGTGAGGGCGAGGGATCCGCCCACCACGATGGGCTCCTCATTGACTGTTGTTGCGGTGGTTGTGGCGGTGGTCGTGGCCGTCGTCGTTTCGCTGGAACCTCCGGCTGTTGTCGTTGTGGGCGCCGTCGTCTCGGTGGTGTCGTCTCCGCAGGCGGCGGCAACGAGTGCCAGCGCTAGAAACAGGGCCCCGATCAGTAGGTGGCGACGTTGTGACCGGCCCATTCTTCCTCCTCCGAGCGTCCTGGCGTCCTCGATTGTGGCATTGGCCCGGGCAGATGGCAAACGCTTGCATTACACTCGCCGCACGCCGAGACGAGGAGATGGACGATGGCTGATGCGAGTTCTTTAGTCGTAATCGGAGGTACCACGGGGATTGGCCGCGGGCTGGCGCAGGATTACGCCGATCGTGGATTCACCGTCGTTATCACCGGGCGCGATACCGAGCGGACGGAAAAGGCCGCC
>JAUXJL010000037.1 GCA_030624805.1 Acidimicrobiia bacterium | reverse complement strand
GGCGCAGGATTGATGAGCGACCACGGAGGTTGACTTCCGAGCGCTGATTGGGCTGCCGGGTGATTGCCATGGAACCGGGGATCGACGCGGGTCTTTCCAAGGCCCTTCATCGGTATAGTCCGCCGCCCATGTCGAAGGTCGATTGGTTCGTTGCTGGTGTCCTGATACTCGCCGGCGTTTTGACCCCGGTCCTCTGGAATCTCCTCTTCTCAGACAGCTCCGTCGAGTCCGACTGGCCGGTGGTGGCCGAGTCGCTCTTCTCTTCCCCAGATGAGAGCTGGCGGGTGGTTACGAGTGTGGGTTGGTCGAATGGGAATCCTGATGTTCCCAATTACAAGAACGAGATCCACGACGGCACGTTTCAGTTCCTATTCGACCTCCGTGCAGGGAGACGGGGGGGTACTTTCTGGACGAGGTCTGACGAATTCGTTCTTGCTGATCCGACAAACTTCTACTTCCAGGTCGATGTGCAAATGGAGGAGCCGGCGGGCATCTATTACCCCGAATATGGATTCTTCATCGAGGATCCGTTTGAGAACCGGGTCTGGCAGTTCTACCTCGAAGGCGAAGACGGCTGGGAAATCTGCTGCCGAGACGATTTTCTACCGGAGACCTCATACGACAAGGACGAGACACGCATCGGTTCGGGCGTCAACCAACTGTCGATCCTCGCGCGCGGGGAATCACTTACCTTCGCGATCAACGACGCCATCGTCTATACGACCAGGTCGACTATCCCAGCCGACAGCCGGATCAATCTGTATATGGGGGCGAGGAATGCTTCGCGTTCGATCTTCAGGGTCTCCTTTGACAATGCAGTGCTCAGAAGCCCGGCACCCTAGATAGCACCGCATCTCGCCGATCAACTCCAGGCCTGAGAGGCACAATTCTGCCTTTCCCATCGGACCGCTCGATGTGTGCCGCCAAGGGGCTCAGAGCAAGGGGACTCCCGGCACACGCCGGTCCGGATATGTCATACTGCGTCCCAACCTCGAGGATGAGTGTGACGACTCCTGTTACCCGCTACGCCAAGAGCGAGGGTGTCCACGTCGCCTATCAGGAATTCGGCGACGGGCCGGCCAACGTCGTGTTTGTGCCCGGATTCGTGTCACACATCGACAACTACTGGACCCATCCGAACGTAGTCAGGTGGTTGGAGCGACTCGGTTCGTTCGCCCGGGTTGTCATGTTCGATAAGCGCGGCACCGGGCTCTCGGACCGGGTGAGTGAACTACCTGGCATGGACGAACGTATGGACGATGTGCGAGCCGTCATGGATGAGGTCGGCTTGGAGCGGGCGGCGGTGTTTGGGATTTCTGAAGGTGGTTCCTTGGCAGCGCTTTTTGCAGCTCATCATCCGGAGCGTTGTGAGGCGCTCATCGCCTACGGTGCTTTCGCCCAATTCACTTCGTGGTTTCCCACCCAGGAGGACCTCGAGGGGTTGTTCACCTATATCGACTCTGGCTGGGGGACCGGCGAAAGCCTGCCGTTGTTTGCACCAACTAGTGAGGGCGACGTGGCGTTTCAAGAGTGGTGGGGCAGATTCGAAAGGCTCGGAGCCGATCCCGGTGCCGCCATCACGTTGATGCGAATGAACAGCCAGATCGACATCACAGAGATACTGCCAACGATTCACGTCCCCACCCTGGTCATACACCGAACAGGAGACACCACAATCGACTTCGCCGGGGGCGTTCTTCTCGCCGAGCGCATTCCCAATGCCCAGTTGGTGGAGTTGCCGGGGCCCGACCACCTGCCCTGGGTTGGTGAGAATCCGCTTCGAATCATCGACGAGATCGAGCAATTCCTGACCGGCACCAGGTCAGAGCCGGTCGCCGATCGCGTTCTGGCCACTCTTCTCTTCACCGACATCGTGGATTCCACCATCACAGCCGGAACGGTTGGGGACGACCGCTGGCGGAATCTCCTGCACGCTCACGACAATACGATTCGTGGCGAATTGGCACGCTTCCGCGGGAAAGAGGTCAAGCGGACCGGCGACGGTTTCCTGGCAACCTTCGACGCGCCGGCGAGAGCCATTCGATGTGCGCTTTCGATCAGTGAGGCGGTTCGATCACTAGGAATCGAGGTCCGGGCTGGGCTCCACACCGGTGAAATCCACATAACCGATGGCGATGTCGAGGGAATTTCGGTTCACATCGCATCCCGAGTAGCTGATCTGGCCGGAGCGCATGAGGTCCTAGTGTCCCGGACGGTAAAGGACCTCATCGCCGGTTCGGGGGTGAGCCTCGAACCGTACGGCACATACACGCTCAAAGGTGTGCCTGACGAATGGCAGCTATTTCGAGCGAGCACGTAGTTGCCTCCGCCGGCTCCAAGTGCCCGTCTATATCCGAATCGATGAGTTGGTTCTATTGATGAGTTTCTCGTTGGTATCTCGGGGTGTAGACCATCGTGATCTGCCCAGAATCGCTACGCCGGCGGCGGTGAGGTAGACGGCGGCCGAAATCGTGATTGCGGCCGAGAGACCGACTCGCTGGGCTATGAATCCGAGCAGCAGACCCCCGCTGATCTCGCCTAGCGACATCGCCTGACCGACAAAGGAGTGCACGGTTGCACGATTCGACTGGTCGGTGAAGTGGTTCGTCCAACCCACGCTCACGGTTCTGGCAACATCACGCACCATGCCTGCGGTGATCAGGCCGACGAGTGCGACAACGAAGGCATCAGCCTGGGCAAGGAGGACGACGCCAAGCCCGGTCACGACGTATAGGACTACTAAGGCATAGACGAGCCGTGGCCCGACGAGGCGGTCTCCGAAGATGAGGAGAATGAGTATCGAGCCGATCGACTGAGCTACGACCACACCGCCGATCAGTAATGCGACGTCGATCGTTTCGGGGAAGCCGATCTGGTCTAGACGAGCAACGTTGAGACGATCGACGGCCTCGCTGGCAAACCCCGTCAGCACTGTCACTATCAACAGGACCCGAAGGGCGGGCCGGCGCGAGGCCCGAAGACCTTCTCCAAACAATTCAACGACACGAGTACGCGTGGACTTGTCCTGTCGAATGAAACCGGTCTCGGGCATACGAATTGTCAAACCGATTCCCCAGCCGATGAGAAGTGTGCCAACCGCGACCAGTGCGATCGACAATCCGACGACGGACGCGAACAGGGCGGAGACCATTACCCCGAAGATCGATCCTGCCGACTCATATCTGGCACGGCGTGGCAGAGCTGAATCGACCAGATCGACAGAAGCCACCTCGTCGGTGAACCAGGCGATCTCCGCCCCGCTCCGGAAGGTCGACCCGAACGCCCACAGAATCTGCGTCAGTATCAGCAGCGAAAACGTGTCGGCCAGGCCGGCTCCGACAATGGCCACGCCACAGACAACGAAGCCGACGATAACCGACAGGCGTCGGCTCACCAGGTCGGCGACTACTCCCGTTGGGATCTCAACGAAGAGGATTGTGACCTCTTTCGCGGTTCCGAGCAAGACCAGTTCGATTGGTGAAAGATTGACGTCGACCACCACACGAACAAAAAGCAGCGTCCAATAGCTCAAAGTGCAGAGGCGCCAGATCAATCCCGACCAAACGAACAATCGAGTCACAACACGACGATGCACCTCAAAGTTGCGATCAGCAGTCATTGCACCGAGTATGCCCGGGCTCTTGGTGACTTGTTGGTGCTATAGTACCAACTTATGCCTGTAAACGGTCAACTCCGCGTCCGTCCGGCGGAGTTCTCGTACCGGGGCGGTCAGGTCGAGCCCGAACACGAGCACCCAGAACACCAACTCGTCTATGCGTCGGAAGGGCTTCTCAGTGTGGACACAGACTCCTCCCGCTGGATCGTGCCACCGCTTCGAGCAGTCTGGGTACCCGCTCACACAACCCACACCGTCACAGCCAGGGTCGACACCAAAATGTCGACGTTATATATCAACGCCGACACACGGATCCCAAGCCTCGACCGTGTGACGGTGGTGTTGGTCAGCCCTCTCCTCCGCCAACTCATCCTCCACGCCATGAAGACCACTCTCACCGGGGAAGAGCGTGTTCGGCTCGAAGCAGTCCTACTCGACCAACTCGAGGCCGACCCGGCACCACCGCTCGAGCTACCGGTCCTACGCGACCCGCGACTTCAAGCCATCGCCGCCATATTCGAACTCGATCCGACCGATCGCAGAACGCTCCCGCAACTCGGCTCAGCGGTGGGAGCCGGTGAGCGAACGTTGCAACGGTTGTTCCAAGCCGAAATTGGACAAAGTTTCGGTCGCTGGAGGACCCAACTCCGGCTTCAACACGGTGTGATCGAGTTGGGCAAGGGACGATCGGTTACCAGCGCAGCGTCACGGAGCGGATACAGCGAGACCAGTGCATTCATCGCGGCCTTTCGAAACGCGTTTGGCACCAACCCGGGCAGATACTTCTCACAAAGAGATGACGCGGCCGAACGCGATGGATAGAGGAGACACGCTTCCATCTGGTCGTTGACGGAATCACCGGTCGGCTACCTTGACTGGGTGGCCGAATCCTCCAAGCTGTCCGAGTTGAGCGACGATCTCGTGCGGCGTTCGAAAGTCGCTGTCGAACTTGCCGACAGATCGGTTCGAGTCTCTCTTGCCGATCGGGTGCCGGGCCTCGCCGCAGAGGTGGCCTTCTACCTCGTTCTGTCGCTCCCACCCCTGCTGCTGGTCGTTCTTGGCATCCTCGGCTATGTCGGGGAGCTCGGCGGGGCGGAAACCGTGGCCGACATCAAGAAACAGCTGCTCGACTGGGCGGAGAATATTTTTAGCACCGCCACCATCCAGGACACCGTCGAGCCGGCCGTCGACGACCTCCTCGAGCAGGGACGGGCCAGTGTCCTAACTATCGGCGGAGTAATCGCCCTCTGGTCAGGGTCACGGGCCGTCCGGGTGATCGTCGACACGGTCACCATCGCCTACGACCTGGAGGACCAACGCAGCTGGAAACGAAAGACCCTGGTCGGCGCCGGCCTCACCGTGGCCGGAGTAGTCGCAGTGATCGTGCTGCTGCCCCTGCTCGTCGTAGGGCCACGCTTCGGAGCCGCCCTGGCCGACAACTTCGGCCTGGAGTCGACCTTCGAGACCGTCTGGTCGATCCTCTACTGGCCGACGGTCGCGACGCTGGGAATGGTGTTACTCACCTGGATGTATCACATAGCTGCACCCCACGTGACCGCCTGGCGCCGCGACATTCCGGGCGCCATCCTCGCCTTGGTGATATGGCTGCTTGGCAGCCTCGGGCTGCGCATCTACGCCATCACGTTCCTGGAGGGCAACTCGGCTTACAACCTGTTCACGGCCCCGCTAGCAGTACTGCTATGGCTGTATGTGAGTGCCATCGCCGTCCTGGTGGGAGCCGAGCTCAACGCCGAAGTGGAGAAGATGTGGCCCCACCCGGGTGGGCCGTTTGACCCCGGGCCCGCCGACGCCGAGGGTGCCGGATGAGGCGAGACCCTTCCTAGCCAATCAACGCCACATCCCGGTCCGAACCGACAGATTGTCGCAGCAGGCGGGGTTGCCGCGGCACGAGGCCGAGCTGGTTCCACCATTCGGTTTGGAACTGGCCGCCGGGGTTGCCCCGGCACGTAATGTGGCGGGATGGAATACCGTGATCTCGGAGCAACCGGCATCACCGTGTCGGCGATCGGTTTTGGGTTGGCAGCGATCGGGCGGCCGGGCTACATCACCCTCGGTCACGACGATGATCTCGCGGGCCGCACCGACCCCTCCAAGCTCGAAAGCCATGTCCATGAGATGCTCGATTCCGCCAAAACTGCCGGCGTCAACTACATCGATGCCGCCCGTTCCTACGGGAGAGCCGAGGAGTTCCTGTCGACGTGGCTGGAATCCCGTCACCCGGCCCCTCACGAGCTGATCGTCGGATCGAAATGGGGGTACGTGTATGAGGCCGATTGGAACGTCGACACCCAAGTGCACGAGGTCAAGATCCACACCAGGGAGAACCTCGGCCGCCAATATGCCGAGAGTGCCGGGTTGGTTGGGACACATCTGCGCCTCTATCAGGTCCATTCCGCCACTGAGGAGAGCGGCGTGCTCGAAGACCCCGAGGTGCTGGATGGGCTGGCCGAGTTGAGGGATCAGGGTCTTGTCGTCGGCGTGTCGACGAGCGGACCAGACCAGGCAAACACAATTCGACGGGCTCTCGAGATCGACACGGATGGTCGCCTTCTCTTCGGGGTTGTTCAGGCAACGTGGAACCTGCTGGAAAGGTCCGCCGAAGCTGCGCTCAGCGAGGCCGCCGACGCAGGGCTGGGAGTGATCGTGAAGGAGGCGGTCGCCAACGGCCGGCTCACCGCCCGCGACCGAGATCTGGCCGACCGGTTGTGGTCGGTCGCTCCGGAGTGGTCGCCGGATGCCATCGCTATTGCCGCCTGCCTCCACCAGCCGTGGTCGAGCGTCGTGTTGAGTGGCGCCGCTGCCGGTGACCAGCTGGCGAGCAACCTCGAGGCTCTTGACGTCCCGCGAGCATTAACCGATCGACTGCCCGAACTGGCGGAAACCCCAGAGCAGTACTGGGGGACACGAGGCGGCCTGCCCTGGCATTGACGAGCGGACCTGTGCAGTCCCGGGGAGCCGGCCGCCAACGTGGTCGATCTAGAGCTGTTCAGTCAGTGCCAGAGCGACTTCGAAAACGCTCTCGTTTGCTCGATCCAGCGCAGCTGTCTCGGCTTCGGTCATCGGGTCGAGAAAGCGTTTGCCGCGAGTCAGATCGTCCCACACAACCAAGAGCGAAACCGCCGGCATGCCAAACGAGGCGGCAACGTTCAAGGTAGTGGCGGTTTCCATATCCACCGACAGGAATCCAGCCTTATGCCAACCGGCCATCATCGAATTTGACTCGGCAAAGAGCGAGGAGAATGTCATGTGCTCGCCTCGATAGGTGGTGTGGTCTCGAGCTTGCAGCAGCTCTTGTGCCCGTCCGACCCATTCCAAATCGGCTACCGCCACCTCTTGGTCGGAGAAGAGGTGGGCAACGCCGTCCAGCCCGACCGCGCTTTCCGGCAGGATGATGTCGCCGGATTCCAGATGGACTTGCAGCCCGCCGCAGGTACCGATCTGGAGCGCCAACCGAGCACCGAGGAAACCAAAGAGGTTGATGGTCTCGACGGTACGGGGAGCGCCATACGCCATAGAAATGGTGATCTTCTTCCCCTGCCATTTACCCCAGAAGATGTCTGGGAAGCCGAGCTCCCGGACCTCCGTCAGGTAGCCGAGCCGCCACGCCTGACGTTCCTCCCGCCACCAGGAACCCTCGACGATGACCGCATCCGGGATTTCTTCCTCGGTGAGGCCCAGCCCGTCCAACCACTCAGGTTTGGTGACGTCGAGGATCGACCGAAATTCAGGCGACGTCATTCACGGCGCGAGATCGAGTTTTTGAAAGACGTCGCGGAAAATGGCGTCCCGGTTGACGCCGGTGGCTTCTCGCATCAGATGGCGGCTGTCGTCGTGTTGCCAATACAACTCGCGGTCGAGGATGGGAGACGGCGTCAGCATCGACGGGACCCAATCGGGATTGAGCATCCAGGCGATGTTGATGAGGTCCCATACGATCCAGGTGCGGCCGAAGTGCTCGGTGATGCCCCGTTGTCGGTAGATCGGGTTGTTGAGGTAGAGGTGGTGCAGGTAGTCACCGATCTTGCCCTTTCCCTGCACCCAGCGCTCCATGTCTGGCAGCGAGATCTTCAGTTCTTCGCCGATGTAGAACCCGGGCAAATAGACGTGGGCAACGCCCGAATCAAAGATGAGGCTCGAGGCCTCGTAATCCTGCATGAGGTTCAAAGACGGGAGATTGGAGTGCGGACTCGCCGAGGGGTACGCCGAGGTCCATATGACCACCATGTTTTCTACGATGCGCGGCTCGATGAGCAGGGCAGATGCGATGTTGGCTACCGCCCCGATCGCGGCCACATACAGCGGCCGGTCATCGGGAGCCATGGCCCGTTCGATGAGATGGGCGACGGCATCGTTCTCGTACGGTTGGTCGACCGAGTCCAGATAGCCGGGTGATCCGCGATGAACCTGGCCGGCCGAGTCGATATCGAGCAGCTCATAGACCGTAAGGATCTCCTGGTAGCTCAGCTCCATCCCCTCGTCCGGCCCGACAAAGGGAATGGTGGTGGGATCGGTTCCCGCCTCCTTGAGCGCCTCGGCCCAACGGCGATAAGAACCGGCGTACATGATTCGATCGGGATCGGTGCCGCTGCTGCGCTCGAGCTCGGCATAGGCCTCCAGGAGCGGGGCCTGGTGGTGCCGGAACGAGAAGGGGGCGGCATACATGCCTTCAATCTCGAGTTGGTCCTGACTCAGCAGCGCCCAGGCGATCGCCCACTGATCATCGATCTCATTGGCGGCGTCGGTATCGATGACGACCCGCATCTTTCCTGTAGGGGGTGCAAGCAGCTGCCGCATTCGGTCTTCTGACAGCGTCGGGAATTCGGGGCGGTCCACGATCAGGGCGCGTGCTCTAGTCGGCGAAAAAAGTCTCGGTAGATCTCATCTCGCTGGATGCTGGTCGCTTCCCGCATCCAATGGCGGTCGGACCGATGCTGCCAGTACATGTCGTCATCGAGTACCGGGGCCGGCACCAGCTGGGAGGGCACCCATTCCGGATTGAGCAGCCAGGCAATACAAACCAAATCCCAACCGATCCAGGTGCGACCGAAGTGGTCACGAATGCCGAACTGCTCGTACACGGGGTTGGTGATGTAGAGCTCATGGAGATAGTCGCCGATCTTGCCGCGCCCTTTGACCCATCGCTCAGCGTCGGGCAACGAGAGCGAAAGCTGGGTCCCGATGTAATACCCGGGCAAATAGACATGTGGGACGCCACTCTCAAATAGCAACTGTGAAGCGATCAGATCCTGGACCAGATTCATGGAAGGACGATTCGAGAGTGGGCTAAAGGACGGATAGGCCGACGTCCACACGACCACGATGCGGTCGATGATCTTGGGCTCGATCAGGATGGCCGACGCGATATTCGTCGGTGCGGCCAGAGCTACAACGTAGAGCGGCCGGTCGTCGTCGGCCAGGGCGCGTTCTATGAGGTGTTCGACAGCATCGTTGTGAAAGGGCTCATCGAGCAACGACAGGAACCCATCCGAGCCGCGAAACACCCTGTCAGTGCTGTCCTCTTCGAGCAGCTCGTACACCTTGAGGATCTCGTGGTAGCTGAGCTCGGTTCCCTCCCCGGGGGTCACGAAATGAAGGTCGGACGGTTCGCGTCCCTGCTCCACGAGGCGCTGCGCCCACTCGTAATGGCTGCCACCCCAGCTGACGTTGTCGATGTCCATCAGCTCGCCCACCTCACCGCGCATGACCTGTCCGTAAGCCTCAAGCAATGGTTGGCGGTGGTATTCGCGGGAGAACGGAGCGGCGTACATCCCCTCGATCTCCAATCGGTCCTGGGAGAGGAGCGCCCACGCAAACGCGTACTGATCGTCGATCTCATTCTTGGCATCGGTGTCGATGACGACGCGCAGATCGCCTTCGGGAAGCGCCAACATCTGGCGCATCCGATCATCAGAGAGCGGCTGGAAGCTCGGTGTCGTTATGCGTCTTCCCCTTGTCCGACCACGTGTAGTTGTGCGAGCGCCGAAGCGTCGGCCGTGAGTTGCTCGCTCTCGTGCAAAAGAAGCTCCGTCAGACTGACCGCCAGTTCGTGCATGTCGACCTCGGGGTTGCCGTCCACGACAGGCTGAATCCACTCAGGTGGGATCGCATCGACCCCGTGGAACGCGCCGGCCAACGCTCCAGCAATGGTTGCGTAGCTGTCGTTGTCGCGGCCGTACATGACCGAGCCGACAACGGAATCCCTGAAGTCGCCGTCGGCGGCCACAAACATGGCAAGCGGAACGACGAGCGTGTGCGTCGCCTCCGAAAACAAATGACCCCACTCGAGTGCAGCGTAAAGGGGCTCTCGGATCGCGAAAACATCGCTATTCCCGCGTGCAATTTTCAGGCCGGCCGTCAGGAACTGCAGGTTCGGGTCGTAGCGCCAGTTCGACGCCGACGCCCCGGGCTCGAAGCTGGTTGCGCGCATGCCGAACCAAAGCGGGCCCTCCCGCTGTTCGGCAAACCCCAGGTGGGCTGCCACAGCCTCGTCGATTACGCCTTCGATTGTGGGCCGGGCCTGCATCGCCTCGGCAATGGCCGCCGCTATCATCGCCGACGCGGTCTTGGCGTACCCGGCGGTCACGAATGCCAGCTCGAAACCCGCCTGATACGCCGCCACGGGCCGACTCGCAGCCATGATGCCAATCGGCGAGTTGCTCATCATGGCGCCGTTGGTCGGCTCACCGCTGAAGATAGCCTTGTCGGTACCCCAAATAGCCTTGAGGTAGTACTCCTCGATGAGACCCTCGTGGAGCTCATCCGGTGCCGTGTGATACGCCCGGGCCAGCACATGGCCGAAATGCCCGACCCTGGGCATTCCGCCGGCCTCAATGATGGCTTCGCAAAGGAGGTGCTTCATACGGGTGTCGTCCGTGTAGGCCCCGATACGGTCGCCTTCACCGAAATGGGCGTGGTAGCCCGGTGGTCTGCGGTACGGCACGTAACGGTCCAGATTACCGCCGTATTCGGCGCGGATCTCCTCTGGTGTCCAACCTTCGACCGGTCCTCCGAGCGCATCCCCGATGGCTCCCCCTAACAAGCAGCCGTATACCTTCTTGAATAGGAGGGTGTCTTCAATCCCGGGCTCAGCCATGTCCGGACCTTACTGTCGCCACCCGGTGGCCTCGATCACTGGGTGTGGGGTTCTGGGTTTGGGCAGCCTGGTATTTTGTGGACATGAGCAGTCCAAGGCGTGATCGACCGCAGATTCCTGACGGCTATGGGATGCCAGACACCGATGAGGGTGTGCTTTTATGGTCTGAAGTCGAGAAGCGCCTGGTCGAATCAATCCACTATTGGATGGCAACGACCCGCTCGGATGGAACGCCACACGTGATTCCTCGATGGGGCGTTTGGATGGATGGACTGTTCTGGTACGACGGTTCGCCTGACACGGTCCACGCGCAGAATCTGGTTGCGAATTCTGCGTGTGTGCTGCATCTCGAAGATGGTCGTCGGGCCGTGATGGTGGAGGGTATTTCTGAGCCGGCCGATTCGCCGGGTTTGGAGTTCGGAGGCCGCCTGGCGGCTGAGTTCAGTGGGAAGTATTCCAAGCTCGGTTACTCGCCGAAGCCTGACAGTTGGGAGGGCGCGCACGCCGGTGGATTGAGAATGTTCACCCCCGGCCGGGCCATGGCATGGTTCGATTTCCCGAAGGACGTAACTCGCTTCCGTTTCTGAAGAGTGATCATTCTCGGGGCGCTATCAACCAGTGCGTAGTCCGTAGCGCACAACCGGCGGCTCGGGCACTCCGGCCCAGCCGCCGAATGAGCGTCAGGGGCGTTGACGATCGACCTCGTCCAACAAGGAATCGAGAGCCTCGATAAGAAAGTCGACGTGTGGATGGCGGGCGATTAGGGGCGGC
>JAUXJL010000036.1 GCA_030624805.1 Acidimicrobiia bacterium | reverse complement strand
CCATCCTCCCAAGGATCGGAGCCTGCGCATTACCCGGGGAGGTTCACTAGCTTGTTTGTGGTTCTGCCCCGACTCTCAGCCCACGGTGGTTGTTGTTGTCGCAACAGTGGTAGCTCATGGGGGCGACTGACGGGGTGGTAACTGTTGCGGACTCGCTGAAGGCAGCGAAGGCCGTAACGATGATTCCTGCTAGGCCGACGATCTACTTGATTTCGACGATGGTAAGTTTCCGCCGCCGTCCCCCGCTCTTAACGCACAGTCGCAAACCGCAGCATTGCCACAAAGAACAAGACCGTCCCTATCGCGATGAGGCCACCCCCGGCGACCATCCCAGGTATCGCTCCGAAATCGCTTTGAAAACAGGTAGTGAAATCGCGCGAGAACGACACGGTCGTGCATCCGAATACGGTGATGCCGCGGAAGATTAGAAGGAACCCGCCGGCCATGGCTGCGAATGAGAAGAGCATCGTTCACCCCCCAGCAAATGGCGCTGCCTCTGTTGTGGCTTGGTTCGGCGGTTGCTCTATTTTCTTGAGTCACGAAAGCCGTTGTTTGGGTCCCGCCGAGGGTGAGACATCCGAGCCCTTCGAGCTCTGCAGCTCATCAACGGCGTGCCGCGGGCATTGGCCGTGTTTGAGTCCTTCGAGTGACAGGCCGGATGATCAGGCTCACCCCGGGGATCAGACAACGTTGTGTGAGGGGTTAGCCGGCCAAGAGAGCCGGGAGGAAGGAGTCTTGTCCGAAGACCAGCAGGGTGCCGACGATGAGGCTCACCACCGCAGTCACGCCTGCCAACCCTGTGAAGGCCCATTGCCGGTGGCCGGCCGCCAAGAATCCGTAGGCGGCACCCAAGGTGATTGCGGAGTTAGCCAGGGTCAGGCCAACCAGGAACGCGACGAGTACCGAGAGGCCGGCAAGTGTGCCTCCCGCATTGGCAGCCGCCAGGACCACGAGCACCTGGGTTGGGGTTTCGGCGCCGATCCCGTGGAGCATGCCTATTCCGATGGAGGTCTTCGGGGTGTAGTCGGTGAACGGCTCCTGGCTTGGGTTGTGGACGTGGCGGTGGCGGTGTCGTGGGAGTCGACCCTCCGGAGCTCCGTCCTCGCCTTCGTGGTGAAAGGTGGCGAGTGCGCTGTGTGCATGCGTGTGCGCCACCGGCTCTCTCGGTGCCCTCGCAATCCGGGAGCGTGCCCAGATGTAGGCGCGGCGCGCCGCGCCCAGCACGAGCATCCAGCGGCTGCGAAGCGGCACACTGCCCCGGTGACGAATCAGTGTGTATCCGACGTACACACCCAGCAGGATGAGCGTCCAGCCGACCACGATCCCCATGGCGGCGTCGGCCCATCCGGGCAGGTTGCGGCCGGTCACTATGGCGACCGTCCCGATGAGGAAAACAACGAACGCATGCCCGGCGACATAGAGCGAGCTGAGGACCACGCCGCGCCGAGGCGTCTCCTGGGAGGCGGCGATGTCACTGATAGCGGCGAGGTGATCCCAATCGACGCCGTGTCGCAGGCCGAGAAGGAACGCGGAGGCGATGAGCCCGAATGTGATGAGAGCGCCTCCCCTGTCAACTGAAACAGGAAGCGTACTCGCCTTGATCGGCGTCGGTAGCCTCGGAGCCGTGACGTATCGAATTGAATCAGCCGCCGGCAACTTCAACGATCTCGAAGAGCTCTTCGGCTCGAGCGGTGCCTGGTCGGGGTGTTGGTGCATGTGGAACCGGCAAACCAACAAGGAATTCCAGGAGAACAATTACGAGCCGAATCGGAAGGCCCAGAAATCGAACCTGGCGGCCGGGCGAGAATATGGACTGCTCGCCTACGCGGGAGACACTCCGGTTGGATGGGCGGCGTTGGCGCCCCGATCGGAATACTCCCGTCTCGATCGTTCTCCCGTCACCAAACCGGTCGACGACACGGCAGTGTGGTCAGTGACGTGTTTCGTCGTCAAGAAGAGCTACCGCGGCCGGGGAGTGGCCTCGGCGTTGCTGGCGGGCGCTGAGCAACGAGCACGCGATCTTGGTGCGTCCCTGCTCGAAGGGTATCCGGTGGCCCCCGACGGCACACTCGGAGACACAGACGCATGGCATGGCCTCGAGTCGATGTTTCTCAAAGCAGGCTTTGCCGAGGTCGCCCGCCGCAAGCCCCGCCGTCCCATTTACCGAAAGACACTATGAGCCGGACATTGGCCGTCGACGTCGGAGGCACGTTCACCGATGTTGTCGTCTGGGATGGATCGGAGATCCACACCAGCAAAGTCGCAAGCACTCCCGGTGACCAGAGCGATGGCGTCGTTGCCGGGGCGAGTGAGCACGGATCAGGGGCCGACCGATTCCTACACGGCACCACTGTTGCCACCAATGCTCTGCTCCAACGGGCCGGCGCTCGAACCGCCCTCGTCGCCAGCGCGGGCTTCGAAGACGTGCTGGAGATCGGTCGCCAGGACCGGCCATCGCTGTACGACCCTGAAGCCGAGCGGCCCGAGCCGCTCGTGCCGAGGGACCTACGCGTCTCTGCAGACGCCATCGAGGGCCTCGATGGCGTCGAGGCGATAGCTGTTTCCCTCCTCTATTCCTATCTCGACCCGGCCGAAGAGCACAATGTGCGGGAGGCCGTCCGGGCCAGATATCCCGGAATAGGCGTGTCGCTTTCCAGCGATGTAGCGCCCGAGTTCCGCGAGTTCGAGCGAGCATCGACCACCGTTCTCAACGCCTATGTGCAGCCCGCGATGGCTCGGTACCTGTCGCAGCTCATCCAGGTTGCGAGCGCGGCCAACCTTCCGGATGACATCCTCGTGATGCGTTCGTCGGGCGGCCTCATGACCGCAAGCGCCGCGGCCGCTCGCCCGGCCGCCGCTCTGCTGTCCGGGCCCGCTGGAGGAGTGGTGGCTGCCACCGAGCTGGGCCGCGCGCTGGGACGGAATCACCTCATCTCGTTCGACATGGGCGGCACGTCGACAGACGTGTGCCGGATCGACGACGGCCGACCAGAGATTTCCCACGAGCGCGACATCGCCGGCTTCCCGTGTCGATTACCGTCGGTGGCCATCCACACCGTCGGAGCCGGCGGCGGCAGTATTGGCTGGGTTGACCCCGGCAGTGCGTTGCGGGTCGGCCCGCGCAGCGCCGGGGCCCGCCCGGGCCCTGCCGGATACGGTTACGGGGGAACGGAGCCCGCCGTGACCGACGCCCATATCGCGCTGGGTCGCATCAACCCCGCCGCTCGCTTTGGAACCGATCTCGACTTGGCGCCGAGTGCAGCCCTCGCAGCACTGACCGGGCTCGGCGACCGTCTCAACCTTGGACCGATCGAGACGGCAGCCGGGATGGTGGAGGTGGTCGAGGAGATTATGGCCGGGGCGGTCCGCAGGGTGTCGATCGAGCAAGGGGCCGATCCCCGTCGGGCCAGCCTGGTCGCTTTCGGGGGCGCAGGGGGGCTCCACGCCACCGCGCTTGCCCGCCGCCTCGACATGGCAGGCGTGGTCGTTCCTATCCACGCCGGCGTGTTTTCCGCCTTCGGCCTGCTGCTGAGCCCGCCTCGGGTTGAGGGAGCGCGAACCGTCTTGACGGCCGACCCCGGCTTGGTAGACAAGGCCCTCGGCGCGCTTGTCGAGGAGACTATCCGGGATCTCGAAACGTCGGGAGTTGGGCCGGTCAACGTCAGCTCCGCAGTTGATGTTCGATACCGGGGCCAGTCGCACGAGATCACCGTTGACTACCAACCCGGGGATGGCTGGTCCGAGCTGGCCCATCGATTTCATCGGCTGCACAGCGAACGGAATGGCTTTGCCCGGCCAGACGCTGACATTGAGGCCGTGACGATCCGAGCCTCTGCTCTCGGCGCCCCCGCCCTGACCTGGACCGATCTTCCTGCCACTCGGCCGGTAGGTACGCCCGCTCGCGGCCTCCGGCAGATCTTGGTCGATGGCACACATGCGGATGCGACCGTCTGGTGGCGCCCCGCCCTGGCACCGGGCGCCGAGGTCACGGGTCCGGCCGTCATCGAAGAGCCCGAGGCCACCACTTTCCTGGGATTCGGGGAGCGAGGGGTGGTGCACGAAAGCGGTGTACTGGAGGTGGAGTGGTGAAGGTCGACCCGATCACGCTCGAGGTTGCTCGCAACCGGTTCGCCCAGATTGCCGACGAGATGGGTGTTGTACTGCGGCGTACCGCCTACTCGCCAAACATCAAAGAGCGAGCCGACTGCTCGGCCGCCGTTTTTGTGGCGTCTGGTGAGATGCTCGCCCAGGCCGAGCACATACCGGTCCATCTCGGCTCCATGCCCGCCTCGGTAGCAGCAGTGCTCGAGCGGTTCGGTAACGACGTTCATCCCACCACCCAGTACGCCGTCAACGATCCTTTCGCCGGTGGCACCCACCTCAACGACCTGACCCTTGTGCGACCCGTGTTTTCCGGCGACCTCCTCATCGCCTGGGTGGCCAACCGGGCTCATCACGCCGACGTCGGCGGTGAGGCACCCGGTTCCATGCCTGCCCATGCCACCACCGTCGACCAGGAGGGACATCGGGTGGCACCCACGCCGGCGGTTCGGGACGGAGGGTGGCTGCCCGACTTCGTCGAGCCCTTCCTCGGGGCAACCCGCACTCCGGACGAGCGGCTCGGCGACCTCTCCGCCCAGCTTGGTGCCAATGAGGCGGGAGCGAAACGAATACTCGACCTGGCAACTACACAAGGCCACAGCGGGTTCTCGGTCGTGACAAGCGCCTTGCTCGACTACGGAGAGCGGCGCATGCGGGCCGCCCTCGGCGCCTTGCCGGATGGTGAATTTACCTTCACGGATTTCATCGAGTTCGGTGGCGATCTGCTGCCGATCCGCGCCGCCATCACGATCGAAGGCGAAAATCTCCACGCCGATTTCACCGGTTCGGCTGCTCAGGTCGACGGCAACGTCAATGCGGTCGAGGCCGTGACTCTTTCCTGCCTCTACTACGCAGTCCGGGTAGCCACCGATCCCACGATTCCTACAAACGGTGGCTGCCATCGACCCCTGACACTGTCTGTTCCGGCGGGAACGCTCGTCAACGCCAATCCACCTGCCGCGGTAGCGGCTGGAAATGTCGAGACGAGCCAACGTATCGCCGATGTACTGCTCGGGGCCCTGGCCGGGTTTGCCCCGGACCGGGTGCCGGCGGCCGGGCAGGGGACCATGAACAACATCCTCATCGGCAACGACGACTTCGCCTACTACGAGACCCTGGCCGGTGGCCAGGGTGCCCGACCCGGCGGTCCCGGCCAGTCCGGCATCCACACCGGCATGACCAACACCAAGAACACACCCATCGAGTCTCTCCAATCGCATTACCCATTCCGGATCCTCCGCTACGCCCTCCGCCGTGGGAGTGGCGGAAAGGGCAACTACCCCGGCGGTGAGGGGATCGAGCGAGAGATTGAGTTCCAGACAGGCGCCACACTGTCCCTTATGGGTGAGCGCCGGGTCCTGCCGCCGTGGGGTCTGGCCGGAGGCCGTCCGGGCGCCCGGGGAGAAGACTGGCTGAACCGAAACGGCTCCACCCCAGAACGCCTCCCCGGCAAGGTCACCGTTGACGTCAAGGCGGGGGATCGACTGCTGGTGAGAACGCCGGGTGGGGGAGGCTGGGGCCGGCCTTAGCCTTCAACTTGGTAGGCACGCCACGAACCGTCCACACCCTTGAGTTGGCGGTCTCCCAGTTCGACAAAGGTCAATCCGGATCCCGCCGACAGTTCCTTGGTGGTTGAGGAGACGACGATCCCGTCTGCGACCCCCATGAATCGCGACGCGATGTGGACCTGCCAGCCCGCCGATGTCGTCGCCGCGAGCTCGACCTCACCGTGTGGACACCCGCTCGGATCTGAATGTTGGCGGCCGACAGCTGACTGTGAGATCGAGAGCAGCTTGAACCGCTCTCGACGGGACGTCGAATGTTGCCATGATCCCGTCACCGGTCTGCTTGAGCAGCGATCCTCCGTGTCGTTTCACGACGTGGTCTGCGATTTCGTCGTAGCGGTCGAGAAGCCTTCTCCAGGCCGTGTCTCCCAGCTGGGTTGCGCGCAACGTCGAGTCGGCGATGTCGTGAACAGGACGGTCGATAGGACTGGTTTGACCTCCTGGAGTGTGCCGAGTTTTCGTTCGATCCGCTCGGCCACCGCCGGAGCTCCCATCGACGTGAGCCGCTTGACGGCCTCCTCCAGATCCCGGGGGTCATCTGAGTCCATCAGCACCCCGGCTGCCGTGTAGTGCGCCCCGAGATCTCCCAGCAGCTCGGCGGGGCCTGATTCCTTGACCCTTCGCGGTTTATCCTGGTAGGTTGCACGAAGGACAACTGAACAGATCTCCCGGAAGGTTGAGGTCGCCTTAGCAAGGCACGTGCGAAGATTTGTTTAACTTCGCCCCTGTGTTACGCTTGCTGTTCGTCGTCCCATGCCGCCCTTTTTTAGGAGGAACCCGCCTTGGCCTCTGCGCGTGTCGCCCAGCGTTTGTCCTTTGCCAAGATCCCCGAAGTCCAGCCCCTACCCAACCTACTGGAAACCCAACACAAGAGCTTCAACTGGTTCCTGGAAACAGGTCTCCAGGAGTTGTTTGATGAGGTTTTCCCGATTGAGGATTTCACGGGGAGCCTTGCCCTCGACCTGACCGATCATTGGTTTGACGAGCCCACGATGACAATCGAGGAAGCGAAGGAGCGCGACTCCAACTACTCGCGCCCCCTCTTTGTCACCGCCCGTTTTATGAACAGGCAAACCGGGGAGATCAAAGAACAAAAGGTGTTTCTCGGCGACTTCCCCATAATGACCGCCAACGGAACGTTCATTGTCAACGGGACCGAGCGGGTCGTGGTCAGCCAGCTGGTCCGTTCTCCCGGTGTTTATTTCGACCAGGTTGTCGACAAGACCTCGGACAAGGATCTCTATACCGCCAAGGTCATCCCAGGCCGGGGCGCCTGGCTCGAGTTCGACACCGATAAGAAGGACACCGTCGGGGTGCGGGTTGATCGCAAGCGCCGCCAGCTCGTTACCACGTTCCTGAGAGCGCTCGAGATCGGCGAGACCGACGAGGAGATCCTGGCCCTATTCGACGGAGCCGAATCCATCAAAAACACCCTCGAGAAGGACACGACCGAAGACCGCGATGAGGCCTTACTGGACCTCTACCGCAAACTTCGTCCTGGTGAGCTCACCACCGTGGAATCCGCTCGCGGCCTCATTAACACGTTGTTCTACAACCCGAAGCGTTACGACCTCACCCGGGTTGGTCGCTACAAGCTCTCCTCCAAGTTCGGCCGCAAGGTGCTCGACAACGACAAGTATGTGAGCGAAGAGCACGGGCTGCTGTCCCGGGACGACATCCTCGACACCATCCGTTACATCGTGGCCTTGCATGAGAACCAGGACGGGTTCCGCACCGACGACATCGACCATTTCGGCAACCGCCGCATTCGGACTGTCGGCGAGCTCATCCAGAACCAGGTGCGGGTTGGCCTCACTCGGCTCGAGCGGGTGGTACGCGAGCGAATGACCACCCAGGACCCCGAAGTAATCACCCCCCAGAGCCTCATCAACATTCGCCCAGTGGTGGCGTCAATCAAGGAGTTTTTCGGCACCAGCCAGCTGAGCCAATTCATGGATCAGCCGAATCCGTTGGCCGGCCTTACCCACCGACGCCGACTGTCCGCCCTCGGCCCGGGCGGCCTTTCCCGCGAGCGGGCCGGGTTCGAGGTTCGAGATGTGCACCCCTCTCACTACGGGCGAATGTGCCCGATTGAGACCCCGGAGGGCCCAAACATTGGGCTGATTGGTTCGCTTGCCACGTACGCCACCGTCAACCCGTTCGGATTCATCGAGACGCCTTACCGCCGAGTGGACAAGGGCAGGGTGACCCGCCGGGTCGATTTCCTAACCGCATCCGAGGAAGAAAACTTTGTCATTGCCCAGGCAAACGCTCCGCTCAAGGACAGCGGCGAGTTCGCCAATCCCCGGGTGCTCGTTCGTAAAACCGGCGGTGAGATCGACTACGTGAGCCCTGAGAACGTCGACTACATGGACGTCTCGCCCAAGCAGATCGTTTCGGTCGCAACGGCGCTTATTCCGTTCCTCGAGCACGATGATGCCAACCGTGCCCTCATGGGGTCCAACATGATGCGCCAGGCCGTGCCGCTTCTGACCGCCGAGGCTCCGCTGATTGGTACCGGGGTCGAGGCCCGGGCGGCCTATGACTCAGGCGAGATGGTGGTCGCCGAGGGTGCAGGTGAAGTCCTCGAAATCACCGGCAACCACATTGTGGTGAAGGAGTCGTCAAACAACCGCAAAAAGACCTACAAGCTCAAGAAGTTCGAGCGGTCCAATCAGGGAACCAACCTAAACCAGAAGCCGCTCGTCTCAGAGGGTGATTCCTTCAGGCAGGGGGACGTCCTCGCCGATGGGCCATCCACCGACGCCGGTGAGCTGGCACTCGGGAAGAACCTGCTCGTGGCGTTCATGCCATGGAATGGTCACAACTATGAGGACGCCATCGTGTTGTCCGAGCGACTCGTCAAAGACGATGTGCTCACCTCGATTCACATCGAGGAATACGAGATCGAGGCTCGTGACACCAAGCTCGGCGCCGAGGAAATCACCCGGGACATCCCCAACGTCGCCGAAGAGGTACTCCGCGACCTCGACGACGAGGGCATCATCCGGGTTGGCGCCGAGGTCGGCCCCGGCGACTATCTCGTTGGCAAGGTAACGCCGAAAGGCGAGACCGAGCTCACGCCCGAAGAACGTCTGTTGCGGGCCATCTTCGGTGAGAAGGCTCGGGAAGTCCGTGACACGTCGCTCAAGATCCCCCACGGCGAGGGTGGCAAGGTCATCGATGTCAAAGTGTTCAACCGCGAGGCCGGCGACGATTTGCCGCCCGGCATGAATGAGCTGGTGCGTGTCTATGTTGGCCAACAGCGCAAGATCTCTGAAGGAGACAAGCTGGCCGGCCGTCACGGCAACAAGGGCGTCATCGCCAAGATCCTCCCGGAGGAGGACATGCCGTTCCTGCCAGACGGCACCCCCGTCGACATTGTGCTGTCACCGCTTGGTGTTCCGTCCCGAATGAATCTCGGCCAGGTGCTCGAAACCCATCTCGGCTGGGCTGCTGCCCGGGGGTGGAAGTCCTTTGAGGCGGCCAGCCCTGCCAACGGTGGCGCGGAACCATGGCAGCGAATAGCCACTCCTGTGTTCGACGGCGCCCGCGAGGACGAAATAGCAGAACTGCTTCTGAACTCACTGGAGAACGGCGATGGCATGAGGCTTGTCGACAAGCACGGCAAGGCCCGGCTCACAGACGGTCGCAACGGTAAGGACTTCGACCAGCCGGTGACGGTCGGCTACTTGTATGTGCTGAAGCTGCTTCACCTCGTCGACGACAAGATCCATGCCCGGTC
The DNA here is from genome assembly GCA_030624805.1 of Acidimicrobiia bacterium. Taxonomy (GTDB): domain Bacteria; phylum Actinomycetota; class Acidimicrobiia; order Spongiisociales; family SHLN01; genus SHLN01. The sequence goes on along the minus strand of JAUXJL010000036.1, from coordinate 2,497 downwards.
CACCGGCCCCTACTCGATGATCACCCAGCAGCCGCTCGGTGGTAAGGCCCAGTTCGGTGGTCAGCGATTTGGTGAAATGGAAGTGTGGGCTTTGGAGGCCTATGGCGCCGCGTACGCCCTCCAGGAACTGCTCACCATCAAGTCCGACGACGTAAACGGCCGAGTGAAGGTGTACGAGGCCATCGTCAAGGGCGAAAACATCCCGGAGCCGGGAATACCGGAGAGTTTCAAGGTATTGGTAAAGGAGATGCAGTCTCTCTGCCTCAACGTCGAGATGCTATCGGCGGGTGAGGAAGTGCAGCTCAAAGAGCTGGATGAGGACGTATTTCGCACCGCTGAATCACTGGGCATTGACATTTCCCGCCCTGAACGGACCGAGCCCTAAGCGCTTTTTACGAATTGATGACGGACTGAGAAGGGACCCGTGTGGCACAACTGTTCGATGAACTGAAAATCGGCCTGGCCAGCGCAGATGAGATCCGCGCCTGGTCCTTCGGCGAGGTCAAGAAGCCGGAGACCATCAACTACCGCACCCTCAAGCCGGAAAAGGATGGTCTGTTCGACGAACGGATCTTCGGGCCCTCCCGCGACTGGGAATGCTATTGCGGCAAGTACAAGCGCGTCCGCTTTCGTGGGGTGGTGTGCGAGCGGTGTGGCGTTGAGGTCACGCGCTCCAAAGTGCGACGCGAGCGCATGGGCCATATCGAGCTGGCGGCCCCTGTCACTCACATTTGGTATTTCAAGGGTGTCCCGAGCCGTCTCGGGTACCTGCTCGACATGTCGCCCAAAGAGTTGGAAAAGATCATCTACTTCGCGGCTTATCTCGTCACGTCGGTCGACGACGATAAGCGCCAGAAGGACCTGACCGAGCTGGAAGAGGCTATGCGCCACGAGCTAGTGGCAATTGGCGAGGAGTACGAGGAGTGGGAGGCCGCCCGGCTCGAGCGCCTCGAACAAGAGCTGGCCCAAATGGAAGAGGGCGATGCTCCTACCCAGGAGATCAACGCCCGGCGCCGGGAGGTCGAGAAAGAGGTCAAGGACCGCAGCGAACGCTCCACCAACGAGCGAGAGCTCGTAGAGGAGGCCTACGACACCTTCCGCACAATGAAGGCTAAGACCATCGTCGAGTCTGAAGCGTTGTGGCGTGAGATCGTCGACCGTTACGAGGGCTACTACACCGGTGGCATGGGTGCCGAAGCGGTCAAGGACCTGCTTGCACGGATCGACCTCGACGCCGAGATCATCCAGCTCCGCGAGGATCTCGACGCCAAGTCGGCTCAGCGCCGTCAGCGCGCCACCAAGCGCCTAAAGGTGGTGACCCCCTTCGCCGAGGGCCGCAACCTGCCTTCGTCGATGGTGCTGCAAGCTGTGCCGGTCATCCCACCCGACTTGCGTCCGATGGTGCAACTCGACGGTGGCCGTTTCGCCACCAGCGACCTCAACGACCTCTATCGCAGGGTCATCAACCGTAATAACCGGCTCAAGCGGCTTCTCGATCTGGGTGCGCCGGAGATCATTGTGAACAACGAGAAGCGGATGCTGCAGGAAGCCGTCGACGCATTATTCGACAACGGCCGCCGCGGCCGGGCTGTGACTGGGCCGGGCAACCGGCCCCTCAAGTCGCTGTCCGACATGCTCAAGGGAAAGCAGGGACGCTTCCGCCAGAACCTGCTCGGGAAGCGAGTCGACTACTCGGGTCGCTCGGTCATTGTGGTAGGGCCCCAGCTCAAGCTTCACCAGTGCGGCCTTCCCAAGAAGATGGCCCTCGAGCTGTTCAAGCCGTTTGTTATGAAGCGACTCGTGGATCAAGACCTTGCCCAGAACATCAAATCCGCCAAGCGGATGGTCGAACGCGCCCGCCCCCAGGTGTGGGACGTGCTGGCCGAGGTCATCCAGGAGCACCCGGTACTCCTCAACCGTGCACCCACTTTGCACCGTCTCGGAATTCAAGCCTTTGAGCCCGTCCTGGTCGAGGGTAAGGCCATTCAGATCCATCCCCTCGTGTGCGAGGCGTTCAACGCCGACTTCGATGGCGACCAGATGGCCGTCCACCTTCCCTTATCTGCCGAGGCGCAGGCTGAGGCTCGGGTCCTCATGTTGTCCACCAACAACGTGCGTTCGCCCGCCAGCGGCCGTCCCATAATCACCCCGTCCCAGGACATGGTGATCGGCGTGTACTACCTGTCTGAGAAGGTCGAGGATGCTCCCGGGGCCGGTCGTGTGTTCCTCGACGTTGAGGAAGCCTTCATGGCCCACGAGCTCGGTGAGTTGGGCTTACACGCCCCGATCAAGCTTCGTCTCGGCGAGCTGGCCGGCGACCCTGAGATGCACGCCTCGCTGAAGGACCGAATCGGTGAGCTCTTCACAAAGGAGCCTGTTGACGGTGCCGCGCTCACCGAAACCACGCTTGGCCGGGCGCTCGTGAATCAGGCGCTGCCTGCCGATTTTCCATATGTGGACGCTCCCATCCTCAAGAGCGACATTCGTATCCTGGTTG
>JAUXJL010000157.1 GCA_030624805.1 Acidimicrobiia bacterium | reverse complement strand
GTCGGTTATCAAGACACCCTCGGCGCGCGGCGACAACTACATATACGCCTACGGTGAGGTGCCCCGGGCGCTCGGCCTGGCCCGCCGGATAACGGTTTTGATGACGGGGGTGGTGTCGACCCTCAAGGTGAGACATGAGCGGCTCTTCCAACAACTCGAGGGTGGGTTCTCACAGTCCACCGACCTTGCCGAATACGTGATGCTCGAGGCCGGCGTCGACTATCGGACGGCCTACCGGGTGGTCGGCCACACCGTGCGTGAAGCGAGTCGGAACGGTCAGCGTGGCCTTGACATCAAGGGGGCCGACATCGATGCTTCGGCGATCGAGCTGCTCGGCGCGCCCATCGGGATGAAGGGTAAGGACTTGACCGAGGTGCTAGATCCGCGCCGAATAGTGCTCACACGCCAGGCCCAGGGGGGAGCATCTCCAGACCTGGTTGTCCAGATGGCAGCAGGTTTCCGACAAACGGCACATGAAGCGCGACTCGAGGCCGAGGCCATGCTCGCCGGCTACGACCGGGCAGAAGGCGAGATCCTTCGCGAGACGCGGGAGGCCGCAGGTGGCGCTTGAGTCAGGCGATCGAATACTCGAATTCACAGCCGAGCGAGTTGGACACGTAACAAACTCGGGACGCGCGGTCGGCCAACCACTGGAGCTCCTCAGACGGTATCCCCGACGAAACCATCACCCGAACATGGCTGAATCGGAGCCCTTCAAACTCACCGGACGCCTCAACCGCCAGATCGGTGAGTTGTCTTCCGTGTTTTTTGGCGACGTGAGCGATCGCGAGCGTGAAGCACGACGCGACCGCGGTGAGCAGCATCTCCGTAGGCCTCGGTCCGGTGTCGGCGCCGCCGACCTCAACTGGTTCATCGACGAGCAACTCGAAGTGCCTCACGTTGACGCGGCATTTGTACTCGCCATCCCAGGTGGAGGTAACGGTCCTCATGGATGATCAGTCTACGTTCGGAGGATCCGAGGCCCGGGTGCCCCCCGAGGTGCGGGTGGTGAACGTTGGTCTCGATCTGCTCGCCGAATCCGTTCGGCAGCAAGGACACGATGTCGTGAATATCGACTGGCGGATCCCGGCCGCCGGCGACGCCGAGGTGATCGGCGCACTGGCACGGCTGATGGGGCGGCACGCACAGCGCATCTCGGAGGCCAACGCAGAGGTGTTCCGGCGACTCGACTCAGCCTCTCCGATGCTCACGGAAGTGGCCACCGCCATCGATGCAGTTCCCGATATGTCCGACCGAACCATCCTCCACCCCGGCCCCCCGCTCGATTGGGCTGAGTTCTGTGATCCGCTGCGGCGCTCGGTTCGGGCAACGGTCATTGCCGAAGGATGGGCCGCCACCCTCGAGGAGGCAGAGGCGCTCGTCGCCTCCGGACAGGTGGCGCTCGAGCCGGCCAACCATCACGCGGCGGTTGCGCCGATGGCTACAGCGATCGGCCCATCGGCACCTGTTTTTGTGGTCGGGTTCGACGACCGGGTCGCCTACTCATCGATTAACCAAGGGCCGGGGACCACGGCATGGTTTGGTGTTGACAAGCCGGAAGCGGTGGAGCGGCTCAGGTGGTTGGCGGACGTGGCAGGGCCGATCTTGGCCAAAACGATCGCGTCCTCCGGCCCGATCGATGTGTTTGCGATCGCGGCTCAGGGCCTCCACATGGGTGACGACCTCCACATGCGGACACAGGCAACCGGGAACCTGTTGCTCAGGCATCTCTTTGCTGACCTTGTCGACACCCGCGCCGACCAGCTGGGAGCGTTTGCCCGGTACTGGAGTGCCAACCACCTGTTCTTCTTGAACATCGTGATGGCTGCGGCCAAAGCGACGACGAGCTGGGCGGCGGAGGTGCCCGATTCGAGCGTGGTCGTTGCGATGGCTCGCAACGGCACCACCTATGGCATTCAGATGCCGGGACCAGGTGATCAGTGGTACATGGCTCCTGCTCCCCCCGTCCAGCACGCCATGTACTACGCCGGCTTCGGACCAGAGACGAGCGCTCCCGATATCGGGGACAGTGCAGTTCTGGAGCTGATTGGTCTGGGGGGACCGGCCGCGGCGGGTGCTGCCGCGGTTGCGGCGTTTGTTGGCGGCACGATGGCCGATGCCCGGGCGGTAACCGAGCAGATGGCCCACATCTCGATCGGCCGGAGCAGTCGATTCACGATTCCGACTCTCGACTACGTTGGTACTCCGGTCGGTGTCGATATCCGCAAGGTCGTCGAACTCCAGATCACCCCGTCCGTCAACACGGGAATCCTCCACAGGTCGGATGGCTCCGGCCAGGTCGGGGCCGGGGTGGCTGTGGCGCCGATCGAGTTGTTTACCGAGGCGGTGCTGGCGCTCGATGCCAATCTTGGGTGAGGTTCGAGCGCCCAGAGTGCTAACCGCACTGACAATCGGCCGTGACGCAGTGGCCAGCCTGCGGGACACGGTCGGCACAAGGGCAATAGTGGCGTCATTCGCCGATGCAACCTATGTGTCGGTCGGTGAGCGGATGATTGTCGTAACCTCCCGCCGCGTATGTCCTGGGCCCATGTATGTGGCTGTTGACACCGACGATGTCAGTGTCGACTTGGGAGTCCCGGTCGGCGGCGATCCCGGTCGGCTCGAGCTGGGACACCTGCATATTGCCCTCGATAGTGCCGCCATCTGGAGCGGCCGCCTCCCGGGTTCGGAGGCACTCGTTGCAGCGAGGGACGTGGTCATCGATGCGCTGGCGCCAGTAGCCGGCCGCTCCGGTATCACAGCTGCGCCATATACGAAACACCTCGATGCCGCGTGGGCTGCACTCGCGCAGCGGGATTTCGACGAAGTCGCCCGGTCGATCATTGGACTTGGCCCCGGGCTCACACCTGCTGGCGACGACGTCCTCTCCGGTCTCCTGGTCGTGGCTGTTGGCGCCGGTGTCATCTCTCCGGGCGAGTGGACGCCGGGAGCCGAGATCGCCGCCCGCACTAGCGCCCTCAGTTTCTCATTCGTGCGGTTGGCAGCTACCGGTCAGGCGATCGCTCCGGTCCACGATGTATTGATGGCCGGTGCGAAAAGCCACAGGCGAGCCTGCGCGGCCGCAGCCGACAACCTTCTTCGGGTCGGTGGGACATCGGGCGCCGATATTGCATTTGGAATGTGGGCCGGGATGCTCAACCTCACGTCCTAACGCCGAGCAGGGGGCGCGGTACCAACTGATCTGCTGACAAGGTTCGGTTCGCGGTCGTTCGCCGCAACTCGGAATACCGTATACAATCGCCGGACCCGGGTGAGGCACATGGCGAGCTACGAAGAAGCGACTCGAAGAGTGGACGGGCGGTTGGTACCCGCGGTCGGCAGGTGGGAATTCGACGTCCCAAACACATTTGCTGGTTTTGTTGCGCCGCATCTCGTGTTCGCCCGGGTCCGAGGCCGGATTCCCGGGTTGAGCGGCTGGATCGAAGTGTCATCTCAGCCGGAGGAATCCAGGCTGGAGGTGGTGCTCGACGCGACGACGTTGACCACCGACGATGAGAAGCGCGACCAGCATCTGAAGTCGGCCGACTTTGCCGACGTTGAGAACCATCCCAAGATCACGTTCTCGAGCTCAAGTGTCGAAGCCTTCGATGACAACTGGAAGGTCACCGGTGACCTGACCATCCGGGGGCAGACTCATTCGGTCAACCTCGACACATGGTTCCTGGGGGCGACAACTGACTGGGGTAACGTCAAGGCCCTGTTCCGGGCGGAAGCGGTCATCGATCGTTACCAGTGGGGAATGCGCTGGAATCGGCCACTCGAATGGGGTGGGGTGGCAGTCGGGCGAGAAGTGCAGCTCGACATCCATGCCCAGGCCAAGCTGACACAGGCTGACGACGGAGAATCCTCCGCGGAGTCACGGCCGGCGCGGTCGGTTTAGAGGCCTACGTGGGTAACCATCGCCCACACTGCGACAACGACGAGAGCCTGTTCGATGTTGCTTACTCGTCCGAGGCGTTTGAACCGGGCGATGTTTTCCGGCTTGCCGTAGCCTTCGCCCTCGATCTCGTCGATGAGCCGGCCGGTTTCCGGCCGGAAGTACCCGAAGCCGGATACAACCGCTAGCACTGCCACGACGGTGCCGATCATGATCCACGGTTGGTCGAAGTCCCAGCCGCTGGTTGTGGTAACCAGCAGGATTCCCGTGGCGAGAACGACAACCTTGGAGCCCGTCAAGACCCTTGTGGCTGCAGCCATGTCCTGGGAAAACCCGAGTGCCCGTTCCTTGGTGCGCGCTGCGGCCACCCGGCCCGCCATGAGCCGGGCCAGTACGCCGCCGCCAAACCAGACCATTGCCGCCAGGATGTGCAGAATCTTCAAGGCTTCTCTGCCGCTCATACATCGATCCCAATCGAGGTTCGAAAGCCAGAATAACGGGAGGCTCCGGCCGCGGCCGCCTGTGATGGCGAGGGTGATGGTGCCGGCCGGGGCTTCGGCCCCGCCCGGCTCATGGGGCGGCCGCCTGTGATGGCGAGGGTGATGGTGCCGGCCGGGGCTTCGGCCCCTCCCGGCTCATGGGGCGGCCGCCTGTGATGGCGAGGGTGATGGTGTCGGCCGGCACCATCGCGCCGCCCACGAGCCGAAGGAGATGCAACCGTCGGCATCTTCCAAGCGCCGGCTTCGCTCGCCCGATAGGCCGAGGGGGCGTTCGCCGGGGACTCGGTATCGGACGATCTCAGGCCAAGCTTCTGATCTTCGCTCCGCTCGTCCGGGGAGATGCCTTACCCCCGGTCACGCTGTCTGAGCCAAACGATAGGCAAGTTCCACCAGCGCCCACACCACCTCCAGTTCGCTGTCATCGCGTGGTCCGTACACCATGGCCACCCGCGGGACTCGCGGATGTGGCTCGCCCCATCCCGATTGATCGATGCGGGAGGCAAGTTCGGGGCTCAGGATGAGATGCAGGCTGCCGTCGTACTCTGGGTGGATGTGCCCGAACTCGTTGCCGACGAACTGTTGAGCCAGATACCTATCGGCATCGAGCAAGAATGCTCGGGCGCCCTCAACCGATATACGGCTGGGGCCGGACGACACGTAAGGGAGGGCCATTGCCCGGTCGAACAGCTCGTCCTGTAACTCGATCGGTGCGTTGTCCGAAATCTGCTGCTGGGCAATGTTTGTGCCCGGTGGCGCTTCAGTCGTACGCGGTCGAGGCCCCTGGCGACGCTCGATACTGAGTGTGTCTGTAATCTTCGTCGGGGTCACGATCACTTCCAGTCCGGCCTGCAGATATACGTTGTCTATTACTCGGGGCGGAAAGGAGGGTAGCTGCCCGGCCGTCTCACCTGCTGACCGCGGCGGCGATCCGGACTCCGGCGAATACCGCGACCGTGCCATCGATGAGACTGGCGGGCGGTCGAAGTCCGGGAAGGCACAGTGCCATTACCCGCCCCGTGTCCTTCCTCCGGTTCATCCGGACAATCGTGGTTTGCGACGGTTTGCTGAGAAAGCCCGTCCCGGCCACTGCCAGCTTCTAGCTTCGACGTCGACGGATGGTCATACCCGGCTGCGTATAATGTATACCAGTCTGCCCATCAAACATGGAGGACCGATGACCGAGTCACCACTGGTTACAACAGAGTGGTTGGCCGAGCACCTGGATGACCCAGGGGTTCGGCTCGCCGAAATCCAATACGAGCCGGATATC
>JAUXJL010000266.1 GCA_030624805.1 Acidimicrobiia bacterium | reverse complement strand
GATCCGGATCGAGTTCCCCGATCCCGGACCGCAAATCGGGCACATACCGGTGGATAGACCCCTCGATGTGGCCATCCCGCCACTCTTGTGGGTCGCGGACATCGACTACCTGAACATCGTCTCCCGTCGCCAGACGCCGCTTCAAGTCATCGGCGGTGACGGCCTGATGGGCAACCAACGGCCGGCCGCTGTCCGACCACGCTATTACTCCCCGCATGACGCCGCGCACTTCTGTGAAGCCAATCCTGGCGAGCTCGATGACAGCGTCTTCGGCCGACTGGTCAGGATTTAGGACAAGAACAACTGCGGCATTAAACGGCAGGAGCCAGCCTGCCCACGGGGCAAATGAGTCGCCGAGCTCGATACCCACCGATCCGGGCAGGTGTCCGGCCGCGAAGTCCTGACGGGGGCGGCCATCCAGGATCGAAACCTCGCCCATCAACTCCGCTCCCTCGTCGGGCTGCAGCTCCCGAACGCCGGTCCTCGCAATGGCGGTGGGATCACTCCGGTTGATTGGCGCCATCTCGCGGTAGTAGGACGGGTACGGCAGCAAGCCGGCGAGTTGTGAATCGGCAAACGCCTCCGCGTTCGAGAAGCGGTACAGCGGGTTCTCGGCCTTCTCCCGACCGATCGTCGAGGAGGCCTGGTCCGTCGTCGGCGTTGCTGAGCAGAACGAACCCGGGCCGTGAGTGGGGAAAACACCGATCTCATCGGGTAGCTCCGCCAGGCGTTCGAGTGATCCGAACTGGAGGATGGCCAGTTGCCTGGCGAACTCGATACCGAGCAGATCCGACCGGCCCGCCGAGCCGACCAGCAGGCTTCCGCCGGTGAACACCGCGTACGGACGGCCGTCGAGCAGCACCAGATAGCTCATGTGCTCGGGAGTGTGGCCGGGAGTGTGGAGAGGCCGGATAGAAAGGCCGGCCTCACCCTTGATCTCCTCGTCGTGAAATGCCGGCACGAATGCGAAGCCGACCCCCGAACCGGCCGGCAACACCAGGTCGGCGCCTTCCCGGAGTGCCAGATCCCGACCGCCGGAAACGTAGTCGTTGTGTATGTGGGTCTCTGCTACGTGGGTAATAGTGGATCCTTCCGCACTCTCCAGAAAGCGCTCGATGTCCCTCTGAGGATCCACCACGATGGTGGCATTGCCGTGGCTGACAACATATGTGGTGTCGCCCAGGCTCGGCGTAGGAATGGCTTGGATATTCACGTCATCTCCCGGTGTCCTGCGTCGCGACGAGCAGAACTACCGGAACCCGGGCTGGTTGGCTCATCGGAGTCGATTTCATACTCTTCCCCGGCTCAGAACGGCTTGAAGATCATGAGGTAGAGGATGACGGCGGCTGATAGCCGCAGGTACCGACCCCCCCAGCCGATCTTCCTTCGGAGGGTCGGTAGCTCGGATGGCTGCGCTCCACCGCCTGAGCTGATCTCGACAAGTCGGCCAACGTGGCGGCTCTGTACCAACGCCGAATATCCATAGCTCATCACAAAAAGAACGGTCGAAAGCACCAGCCAACCATGCTCGAAGAAGTCGATCTCCGCCGCCCAGATCATGGCGACACCGGTAACAAGAATGACCGTGGCCAGTGGAAGAGCCATCTTTCTCGTCAGGGTGTGAACTATCCGAGCGGCGAACAGCCCCTGACCGGGATGTTCGGCCCCCATGCGCCCGATCCATCCGAAGGCGAAGGTCGGGCCAAGCCCCACAATGGCTGCCAGCACATGAAGGTACAGAAAAACGTCGAAGTACCGTCTCACGGTGGCCCCGGAACGCAGGCCACTAGAGCGGTTTCCAGGTCCGCCGCCCATCTACCCGAACGAACCTTCCCGCACACGGGTGGGGGAAATGCCCGGCCACAACCAACGACTGGTCCCGCTCGAGCCGTTCAAAGACTTCCTTGCGGGTGGCGACCGCTTGCTCCGGGTCCCAATCAAAGGCTTGGACCCAGTGGGTTTCTTGCAGCACCGCAGGATGGTGGGCGAGGTCGCCGAGAATGAAGCACCGCTCCCCACCGGAGGCAATAACGAAACTCAGGTGACCGGGGGTATGGCCCGGGGTTGCTTCGGTGGTCACCGAAACCGACACCGGATGGCCTCCGCCGATGAGTTCCATCACATCGAGATCGCCGAGCGGCAGCGCCTGCTGGCGGATGTTGGGATGCATCTCCTCTCGAGCGTTGTAATGCTCCCAGTCGCCTTCCGGAACCAGATAGCGGGCACGGTCGAAGCGGGGACGAATCACATCGCCCTCGCGGACGAGATTCCAACCCACGTGGTCAGGGTGCAGATGGGTGAATGCCACAATGTCGATGTCGGAAACTCCCACGCCGACCTCGGCCAGCTCGTCCAACAATCGGGCCGGCGTCGCCTCATCCCCGGGTGGCCCGATATCTGGCCCCCAACCGGTGTCGACGAGGATCGTCTTGCCATCGACCCGGATCATGAACGCACCGAAGTTGAGAAACACGGCACCTTCCGGCCCACCGAGAAGATCGGCGTATGGCTCCCAGGCCTCCTCGGGGACATCGGGATAGTGCCAGGTCTTATTGAATTTGTGCTTCCGATCTTGCAGCACCACAACCTCGGCATTTCCCACCTGAAGGGCTACCGGCACATCGTCCTCCCTACTATTTTCCCATTCTCAACGGCTTCCCATTGCCGCGACAGCCGGTAGTTCGAAACCGGCCCGGGCACACAATCCCCGCAACGCCTCCTCGGCTTCTGCAACCACAGTTTCCGAGTCGACGGCACTCATTGTCCCATTACGTTTGAGTACTCGGCCGTCGACCAGCACAGTATCGACGTTGGCCGGCTGGGCGGAGTGCACAAGCGCAACTGCTGGATCTACCACCGGGGCAAGGTTGAGCTGGTCGGTTCGCACCAGGATGAGGTCGGCACGCTTGCCGGGAGTCAGCGAACCTGTGACGGCGTCCAGACCGAGCGCCCTGGCTCCTTCGATTGTGTTGAGCTCGAGAACCCGCCGGGGCGTCAGGGCCAGCGCGCTGCGCTGGCGAACATTCTCGAGCCCGACCGCCACCCGCATCGCTTGAAAAACATCGGCATTTGCCGAGATGGCGGTGGTATCGAGGGACAGGCTGACGCCGACGCCCGCTTCCACCATTTCGGAGATTTGGGGAAAGCCCATCGCCAACCTGAGCTCAGAGAGCGGGCTGACGCTGACCGAAACTCCGTGTTCGGCAAGCAGGACGTGCTCGCGGGCGGAGAGGTAGAGGCAGTGGGCAAGCAGCATGTCATTACCCAATAGGCCCTCTTCGCTGAGGACCTCAACCTGACGGATCTTCTCCACTTCAGCCCTGGTCCCCGCACAATGCATGGAGATCTGCAAGCCAAGCTCCCGGGCCTGGCTCCACTCCACCCGATAGACCTCGGGCGTCGACCGCGAGGGCCCGCGGGCGGCAATGCCGAGTGTCAGCATCCCCTCGAAGTCCGGCACGACGTCTCGCTGAATGCGCGAGATGTCTTCGAAGTCCATCGGCTCGTCGACCGACATCCCGACCTTTCCCATGACGGTCCGCATTT
>JAUXJL010000114.1 GCA_030624805.1 Acidimicrobiia bacterium | reverse complement strand
GGGAACAACGCCTCGGTGACGGCGCTGAGCCGATCCAGGAGTTGCTCAGACAACTACGCATTCTCCGAGCCCATTGGACGCTCCGACCGTTCATGGAGGCCTATCAGGTGGTAGCCGATGTACTCACAATCGCTCAAGGGCCCATCGACAAGAAGGCGGCCATTGAGCAATCGATGTTGCTCGGCAAGCAGTATCGGCTGCAGAACCGCATCGCGGCCGAGGAGTCCGTCTCGCAAGTTCTGTTCGCGTCGGCCTTCCAGCTGGCCGAGAACCGTGGGTTGCTCGACGAAGCATGCACGGCCGAAGAGCATCGAGCCTTCGGCGACGAGATACGCGATGTGCTGCGCCGGGTCGAAGTCATTGAATCGCTCGCCACCCGACGCTGGGCCGGCCACTAGCCGTTCTCTCAAGACCGGCCACCGTCGCGTCGATACCTTGGCATGGTTCACCAAGTGTTCAACGACGCTTTTGAAGCCCTGCTGGCAGGCTGGCATCGCTATATGGCTCTGGTGGCATCAACTGATGATGCCGAGAAACGTACTGAGTTGCTCGAGGAAGTCGACCGCCTCCGCGGGCGGGCCGACCGGTTGCAGAAGGCCCGATCGCTCGATGAGGGCGCCCTGGAGGAGCGGGATCTCGCCGCCTACTGCCCATTCATCAGAACGACTGTCTACATACCAAACAGCGAGATCCGCTACACGCGCGACGACATGCTCACGTTTGTCTGTGTGTGTGAAAGGGAAGTCGGGCATCGTCCGAAGGCCTGGCTTCGGAATGCTGAGGATCCCGCAACCGGGACCGGGGAGTTGGGAACAAACCTCCCCAATCGCAGCCGTCAAACCGAACTGTCGTAGGGCCCCAACCCCATCCACCGGCCTACCTAAGCTAGGAACCCGGTCCAGAAGCCTCCCCCTCGAGGGGACGCATATGAGGAAACAAGATCACCTCACGCACCGTACTGACATTCGCCAAAATCATCACCAACCGATCCACCCCAATCCCCAACCCACCCGTCGGCGGCATGCCGTACTCCATGGCGTGGACGAAGTCGAGGTCGGTGAGGTGGGCCTCCTCGTCTCCCTGGGCTCGCGCCTCGGCTTGAGCCTCGAAGCGACGGAGTTGCTCTTCGGGGTCGTTTAGTTCGGTGAAGGCGTTGCACATCTCGATTCCGGCGACGAATCCCTCGAAACGTTCGACCAGGCCGGGCTCGTCGCGGTGGTCACGCGCGAAAGGTGAGATCTCCTTCGGGAAATCAACAACAAACGTTGGCTCCCACAGGCCGGGCTCAACAAATCGACCGAACAGATCTTCGAGCACCTTGCCGGTTCCGCCCACCTCGACATCGACCCCGAGCTCCCTGGCCGCCTCCCGGGCGTCTTCGACAGGCATCTCCGGGCTCCATTCGCGGCCGGTGGCTTCGTTGATCAACTCCATAAACGATGCACGCCGCCACGGTGCGGTCAGGTCGAGCGGACGATCCTGGTACTCGATCTCGCTCGAACCAACCACCGCCAAGGCCACGCCCGAGACGGTCTCCTCGACCAGCCGCATGATGTCCTCGTAGTCGGCGTAAGCCTCGTAACTTTCGAGCATCGTGAACTCCGGGTTGTGCTGGGGTGACACGCCTTCGTTGCGAAAAACCCGTCCGATCTCGAACACTTTGTCGACGCCACCGATGATGAGGCGCTTGAGATAGAGCTCGAGCGCGATCCGCAGGTACATGTCGATGCTGAGGGCGTTGTGGTGGGTCTGAAACGGCTCAGCGAGCGCTCCACCGGCTTGGCTCTGAAGCACGGGGGTCTCCACTTCAACATACCCCCGGCCCTCAAACGCCCTGCGCAGCTCTCGCATGACTCTGGAGCGGATGCCGAACACTCGACGCGCCTCTTCGTTGGCAATGAGGTCGAGGTAACGCTGGCGGTATCGAGTCTCGACATCGGCTAGGCCGTGCCACTTCTCTGGGAGGGGCCATAAGGCTTTCGCGAGAAGGCTGAACTCGTGGATGCGGACACTCAACTCTCCCCGCTTGGTTGTTATCACCTCACCGGTCACGCCGATGAGGTCGCCCAGGTCGAGGTCGACAAAAGCAGCCAGCTCGTCGCCGAGTGTGCGCTGATCGGCAAACAGCTGGATGCGCCCGGAACGATCCTGCAGCACCCCAAAACTCAGCTTGCCGAGGTCTCGCTTACCCATCAGGCGTCCGGCCACCGACACCTGTTCGCCGGTGGTGGCCTCGGAGCCCAGATCCTTGAACCGGGCGTGCAGCTCGGCCGCCTCGGCGGTTGGCACGAACCCGATGGGATAAGGGTCTACCCCAGCAGATCTAAGTGCCTCGACCTTGGAGCGGCGTTCGTTGTGTTGTTCGGTACTCACGGGTTCAGCTCGGCGATGAGCCGTAAACCATGCAGCGTTAGGAACTCATCGACGGTGTCAACGGTGGTGCAATATGGAACGATGGTGGATGCCAGGCCACCGGTTGCCAGCGTCTTCACGTCGCCGTCCATCTCCGTCAGAATGCGAGTCATGATGCCGTCCACCAGGCCGGCGTGGCCGTACAAGAGTCCGCTCTGAATGGCTTCGACGGTTCCCTTGCCGATCACGGATCGGGGCGGAATGAGCTCGACTCTCCTCAGGGCGGCCGTGGCACGGATCAGCGCTTCTTGAGAGACCTCGAGACCCGTGGAGATGACACCACCGATGTATTCGCGGTCGGCGCTCACCACATCGAAATTGGTTGAGGTTCCGAAGTCCACAACGACCGACGGAACGCCGTAGAGCTCTGCGGCAGCCACGGCGTTGACGATACGGTCCGCGCCGACCTCATGGGGATTGTCGATGAGGATCGGCATGCCGGTCTTTACCCCCGGTTCCACAACCAGCAACGGGCCATCGACTAGAAAGCCGGCGACGTTCCGCAACGCATGTGTTGCGGGAGGCACAACACTGGACACCGCCACGCCGGAGAGCTTCGATCGCGAGTAGCCCTCCATCTCCAGCATGCCGCCCAACAGCAGTCGATACTCATCCCGGGTCCGTCCTGGCACCGTGCTGACCCGCCAGTGAGCCGCCAGTTCAGGTCCGTCGAACACTCCGAGCACCGTCTCGGTATTGCCAACATCGATTACCAGCAACATCAGGCTTCCTCCAACACCGACGGGCCCGTAAGCAGTTCACCCCGGTCGACTATCACCGAATCGTCTCCAACGCTAAAGGCCACGTTGTCTATGAGGCGTGTTTTCCCAATCCGTGCCGCGACTGCCAGGAATGTGTCGGTGGTGAGCCCTGCCAGCGTCGAGGCTGTTGCCGAATCTGCCAGCCCCACATACTCCACTTGTAGAGACGAGTGCCCCGCCAATTCCTGTTTGACGAGCTGTTCGAGCCTCGCCCCATCACGCTCGCCCCCCTCTACCTCCGAGGCAGCCGCGAACAAACCCCGGGACAGTGCCACCGCCGCCGCCCGCTCATCACCACTCAGGAATTGGTTGCGCGAGGAAAGGGCAAGCCCGTCGGGCTCCCGCACGGTTGAGACGGGAACAATCTCCACGGGAATGGAAAGGTCATCGGACAACTGCTGAACCACCGAAAGCTGCTGGGCATCCTTGCGTCCGAAGTAGGCGCGGGTCGGCCTGATTCCGATCAGCAACTTAGCCACAACCAGGGCAACCCCCTCGAAGTGACCGGGTCGTCGGGCACCTTCGAAGTGTTCAGTCAGCCCGCCCAGGCTCACCTGGGTACGTGGCGATGCCGGATACATCTCGCCGACAGGCGGCACGAAGAGAACATCCACGCCGGCCGACTCGGCCAGGGTTTGATCCCGCTCCAGGTCGCGGGGGTAGCGGTCGAGGTCATCGTCGGGCCCGAATTGCTTCGGATTCACAAATATCGATGCCACCACTGTGTCGGACCCGCTCCGGGCCGCCCGGAACAGCGCCAGGTGACCGTCGTGGAGCGCCCCCATGGTGGGCGCAAGGCCGATCCTTCCCGCCGATGTCGCCCGGACCTCGTTGAACGAGAGGACAGTGATCATTTCAGCACACCTTCGAATTCCTCGGACCTCCCAGCCAGATGGGCAACGGCCCGTCCTATGTCCGTGAACGCAGCCTCGAGCTCGGGGCTCCTTTTCCGGATGGCCTCCCGCTGTGCCAGCACGGTTGCTACATCTCCCCGGGCGATTGGGCCGGTGAGCGCTGCGGCCGGTCCGACGTCCATGACGTTGCCAACCACGGCTTCGACCATGGGAGCGGCCGCCGCCCATGGGACCCCGGCCGCGGAAAAGAGACGCTCGGCGAGCGCCAGGCTCCCGACCAGATAGTTGGCGGCTGCCGAAGCACCCGCGTGATAGAGCGGCCGCACATCATCCGCCAAGTCGAAAGGGATCATGTCGATCGAAACCGCCATGTCTGTGAGCAGGGCGTGAAGGTCGGGATCATCGGTCGTGATCCCCGCCCAAGCCCCGGCGAGGCGTCGGAGGCCGATTTCGACGCTTGGAAGGCTCTGGAGCGGATGAAACCCACCGATGGTCACACCGACACCGCCGAGCGTGCCGAGAGCGCCGACGCCCACCGAGCCCGACAGATGCACGGCCGCTTTCACCCCGATCGCCCGTGGGGCCAGTCGCCCGGCCACCTCGACGATGGCGTCGTCCCTGGTCCCAATGATGAGCAGGTCGGCGGCGGGAAGCAGCCCGTCCCACGTCAGGGGCGGGCTCTTGAGCTCGACGGCGGCCGCGGGCACAGAATCACGGCCGAGCACACCAACGATTTGATGGCCGGCCCCGAGTAGGGCATGGGCAAGAGACATGCCGGCCCGACCCGGACCAACGAGCACGATGTTCATAGGGCCAGATTACGACGGTGGGTGGCGCCCGTCACTTGCGCCCAGAGTCGTCGCCACCAGGCCACATCCCAGGCGCCGACCATGTGGACGGCCTGGTCTTGGACCCCCTCCAGGAAACGACCGAGCGGGCTCCCGTCGGGAAGGGCGACACCCGGCCAAGCCTCGAGTAGTGGTTCGAGGACGAAGCGGCGGTCGGTGAGCTCGGGGTGGGGAACAGACAACTCGGCAGTCTCGATGGTCTGATCCCCGTACAGCAGCAGGTCGAGATCGAGCGTGCGAGGCCCCCACCGCGCCCCTCGCACCCGCCCCCGGGCCCGCTCAACAGCCAGCAAACGGCTCAGGTCCGCTGCTGCCGCCTCGCCGGTCTCGAACACTGCGACCGCATTGAGAAACGGGTTCTGGTCGATGGGACCTATCGGGGCTGATTCATAGAGAGAGGACTGCCCGATCCGATCCCAGGTCCTCGAAAGGGCCACGAGGCCCGCTTGCAGATGTGCCTCCCGGTCACCAAGATTCGAGCCGAAGCCGACCGCGACTCGCACCATTCACAACGCCCCCTCGCCTACCCCGTTCTGCGGACTGCGTATTGCGACTCGGTCACTCCAGCGTGGCGGCCACCAGTCGCCGGCCCTCGGGGCCCAGGGGCCGGCCGGCGATCTCCTGAATGGTGGCGGTGGCCATGATCGGGTCTTCGATGAGGCCGGACCGGATGAGGTAACCGCCCATGAACCCGACCAGCGTGTCATCGAGGTGGTCGCGGTGGACCAACAACACGTTGCGCGGCTCACCGAGGATCCTCTCGAGGGTTTGGAAGACGGTTTCGGCCTCGAGGTCCTCGTATTCAGTCGGCAGCGACACGTGGTGGGGGCGGATTCCGGCTTCCCGGTAGGAAGCCAGGTTCTGGTTGCCTTCGAGCAGCGACAGAACGTCCGTGAACCCTTCCTCGCGCAGCCAGTCGATCTCTTCGCTGCGACGCACCCGGCGATGCTGGAGACCCTGACCGCCGACCCGCTCACACAACGCCAGCCGCCGTGAAATAACCCACACGAAGCCCCGAGGTTCCAAACCCGCCATCAGTCTGACCCTCGAATCGCCTCGACGGTACGCGCCACTTGCGCTGTCATCGCCACGTTGTGTACTCGCACTATGGCTACGCCTTCCCTAATAGCCAGGGCCACCGTAGCGGCAGTGGCCGGGTCGCGCTCTGCCGCCGGCACCGCATCGCCGAGTAGTCGCCCCAAAAAGCCCTTACGAGACGGCCCCAACAACACCGGATAGCCGGTTCCGACAAAGTGGGAAAGATTTCTCAGCAATTCGAGATTGTGTTGGAAACTCTTCCCGAAACCGATGCCGGGATCAATAACAATCCGTTCGGAGTCGATACCGGCACTCTCGGCTGCTTGTGCGCGATCCAGTAGGAACGAGCGGACCTCGACCACTACGTCCTGATACTGCGGGTTGTCCTGCATGGTGCCGGGCTCGCCTTGCATGTGCACGATCACGACCCCCGCTGAAGAACCGGCAACCACTTCGGTCATTACCGGATCCGTCAACCCGGTTACGTCGTTCACCACGACGGCTCCGGCAGCCAGGGCACTCCGTGCAACCTCGGGCTTGCGAGTGTCGATCGACACCGTCACTCCCTCACTCACGAGGCCCGCCACTACCGGAAGGACCCGGCTCAGCTCTTGGGGAGCCGGCACTCCCCGGGAACCGGGTCTAGTCGATTCCCCGCCCACATCGATCAGGTCGGCTCCCTGCCGGGCCATCTCGAGGCCATGCGCGACGGCCGCTTCGATCGATTCATCGTGCCCGTCGTCAGAAAACGAATCCGGGGTGACGTTGAGCACCCCCATGATCAACGTTCGAGACCCATCCCCTAACAGGCTGTCGCC
>JAUXJL010000138.1 GCA_030624805.1 Acidimicrobiia bacterium | reverse complement strand
TTGGTCTTGTAGTGGTTGGCCATGATGATCCTCGGTGTTGGGAAGCGGCTGCCCCGTGGCGTCTGCAATCGCTGTTTTTGAGTATACGCTCTATTTTGAGTAAAGATGCTAAATCTGACGGAGGAGCGACGATTCGTTGTAGGTATCGACCGTTCTGGCTCCTCGCTTGACCTGGCAGCCCGCCGACCGAACGATGGGACTACATTCGTGGCATGGCGCGCTACCTGCCCGGGCTCCAGACCCGGGACCGGATTCTCGACTCCACCCGGTGGCTGCTGGCTCGCGTCGGCCTGGATGGGACGACACTGGCGGCCATCCTGGAGCGAGCCAAAGTCCGCTCGGGCAGCTTCTACAACCTATTTGACTCGAAGGACGAGGCCATCCTCACCGTTGTCCGGGAAGCCATAAACGCAGTTGACCCGCACCCCGACGGCATCGGGAAGGACACTGTGCAAGAACTCGTCGACGCCTACATCCAGTTCATCACCGGCCAGCCGACTCTCGCCAAGATCTACCTCCAGACAGCCGTCGGAGGAGCCATGCACGATGAGGCCCTCGCGCATAGGGTCCTCAGCCATCACGAGACAAGGGTGACCCGGCTGGCCGATGCGTTGCGGCGGGAGACCGGGACCAGCAAGGCGAAATCCCGGACTCAGGCCGAACTCTTGTTGGCTGGCCTCAATGGATTGGCTTTCCACTGGTTGCTCGACCCCGACTTCGACATCTCGTCCCGTGCAGTCGAACTTGTTGCCGGGCGGTAACCACCCGTCCAGGGTTGCCACCTCCGTGCCTCTACCCGCCAGTAGGGCCGGCTAGACCCCGAGACGAGCTGCCACCAATTGGTAGTCCTCAGGATGATTGACGTCGGTGGGGCGTGGTTGGTTTGATTCGAGCTTGAAAAGACGATCGGGCTGTTCCTGCATGAGCTGCCACACCAGCCGGTCGCCCTCCTCCCCACTCACCTCCGCCAGGGAGTCGGTGGAGACCAGAACGGGGTGCCCATCCCCATCCTGGTAGCGGACGAGCGCCGCCGAGTACCCGTCCGGGTCCCAGGTGTGGATGAGGGCGTCGATCACCGAGGTCCGAATCTCAGGCTGATCACTCACCAGCTTCACGACCGCGTCGGCAGGGCCGGCGGCCTCCAACCCCACGCCCAAAGAGGACATCGTTCCTCGTCCGGGGTCGGGGTTATAGGCCCATTGCGAGCGTCCAAGCCGGATCTCGGCCTGGATGGCATCGGTGGCGTGCCCAGTCACAACGACCACCCGGTCCAAGCGTGACGCCTCGGCGGCGTCGACCACCCACTGCAGCATCGGCTTGCCCCCGATCGGCATCAACTGCTTCGGTTGACCCATGCGGCTCGACTCGCCGGCGGCGACAATGACCCCAACAACGACTGGCTTCACGTTCCGGTGATGTCCTGGGGTCGAATCGGGACCCGATTGAGCTCGAGGCCGGTGGCATTGCGGATGGCGGCCGCCACCGCCGGGGTCGAGCTGATGGTGGGTGGCTCCCCTAGGCCTTTGGCACCAAACGGGCCCCACGGGCTCGGTTCTTCGATGAGCACCATCTCGACGTCAGGAGCATCCAGAAATGTGGGCAGCAGGTAGTCCGTGAAGCTGGCATTTAGGATGACACCCCGGTCCACGATGAGCTCCTCCATCACGGCCAGACCGACGCCTTGCATGATGCCGCCCTCAATCTGGCCCCGCACCGATTGTGGATTGAGCACAAAGCCCACATCCTGTGCCGTGTCGACCTGCACCACTCGCACCAATCCCAGCTCAGTATCGACATCCACGACCGCCCGATGAGCCGCGATGGCAAAGTCGGCATGAAGGTCGCCCTGACCGTGCTCATCTGGCTCAACGGTGAGGGGATGGCGAAATCGAGTGTGCTCTGAGATCGGGCCAGCGGAACAGAGATCGTCGAGGGTCATGACAAGCTGACCGGCCCGCCACACTCCTTCGGAACTCAGGTCGTCTCCCCCACCTCGGGCCAGTGCCGCTTTCCGCACGGCCTGAGCGGCCTCCAGCACAGCTCCCCCCGTCATCTGCGTCTGGCGCGATGCCGACGTGGATCCTGCCGAGCCGATCGTGCTGGTGTCGGCCGGGATAACGGCCACCTGCTCGACACCGACGGCAGTACGAGCGATCTGCTGGAGCACTGTGACCATTCCCTGCCCGACCTCGACCGCCGCGGTGTACACCTCGACTCCGCTCGGTGTCAGGACTACCCGGGCCTCGGCGAAGTCGTCGAACGCTTCCGAAAACGCGATGTTCTTGATGCTCACCGCGTAGCCAACACCGCGAGTGACGTACTCAGGAGTGGTGGTTAGGCCGGTTCCCCCCGGCAGGTTTCGCGGGTCGTCGGAATCCAGCCGGGGTGGCAGCGGAAGGGCGACCAGCCGATCGATGACCTCGACGGTTGGAAGCGACGTTTCGATGATCTGGCCGGTCGTCGGCATGGGATCGCCGGTGGTCATGGCGTTGCGTCTGCGCAACTCGAGCGGGTCCATGCCGAGTTGGGCGGCAAGCCGGTCCATTTGTGACTCGTGGGCGAAGCAGGCTTGCACGACGCCGAAGCCGCGCATCGCACCGGTCGGTGGGTTGTTGGTGCGGACGCCGTATCCGTCCACCGCTACCGAGTCGACGTTGTAGGGCCCAACGGCGAAATACACGGCGTTACCAACTACGGCCGGAGTGGTGTCCGTGTAGGCACCGCCGTCGAGAATCATCTTGGCCTCGACCCGCACCAACGTCCCGTCCGGGTCGGCTTCATGCCGGTACCAGAGGCGGGCCGGGTGCCGATGCACGTGGCCGGGGAAGCTCTCCTCACGGTTGTACACCATCTTTACGGGTCGCCCGGTCCGCAGAGCGAGAAGACACACATGGAGGTGAAGCGAGATGTCTTCCCTGGCTCCGAAGGCGCCACCGATGCCGCTGGGATGCTGGCGAACCTGATCGGACGCAACGTTGAGGCTCCGCCAGATCTGGTCGTGATCCTCATGTGTCCACTGGCTGGTGACCCACAGGTCGAGGCCGCCCTCTCCGTCGGGGATGGCCAATCCGGCCTCGGTACCGAGCGGGGCCTGGTCCTGCATGCCGACTTCATAGAACCCCTCAGCCACCACACTTCCGGTTGCGGTCTGGTCACCCCTCCGAACCGGGGCATACCGGAACACTTCGTCGCGGTCGAGCGCCTCCTCCATGTCGACCAGCGGCTCGAGCTCCTCCCACTCCACGCCGATGGCGGCCACCGCCAGACGGGCGGTCTCGGGATCATCGGCGGCCACGACAGCCACCGGTTCGCCCCAGAACCGCGCCTCTCCGTCGAGGAGAACCGGCTGGTCTGCGCTGATTTGTCCGAACGTTTTGCGGCCCGGAACGTCCTCCTGAGTAAGCACGGCATGCACTCCAGGCATGGTGAGGGCAGGCTCCGTGTCGATCAGAACGAGTCGGGCACGGGCATATGGGCTCCGCAACGTGGCACCCCACAACATTCCCTCAGCAGTGAGATCCGACACGTAGGCGAAGTTGCCGGTGACCTTGGGGACTCCGTCCGGGCGTTGCACCGACTCGCCGACGCCGCCCCGTACTCGAGCTCCCGTCGTTGTCGTCATCGGCCGGCCAAACCCTCTAGCGAGCGCAGGATCCCGCCGTAGCCCGTGCACCGGCAGATGTTGCCGCTGAGCGCCTCACGTATCTCATCGGTATCGGGGGTCGGATTGCTCTCGAACAGGTGAGCGGCCGCCACGACGAAGCCGGGCGTGCAAAAGCCGCATTGCACGCCACCGCCGTCTATGAGGGCTTGCTGCACGGGGTGGAGCGCATCATCGCTGCCGAGGCCTTCAACGCTCGTGATGTCGGCACCGTCGGCGTCGGCGGCCAAGACCAGACACGAACAAACAGCCTGGCGGTCCATCACCACTGTGCAGGAGCCGCATTCCCCCTGTTCACAGGCATTCTTCGACCCGGGCAAGCCAAGCCCATCCCGCAACAGGGAAAGCAGACTCTGAGCTGGACCGACATCCACTGAACGATCCTCGCCGTTGAGGCGGAAGCGGACTTCCATCAGCCTGCCTCCAGGCAACGTTCGAGCAAGCGGCGGGCAACGACTCCGGCTGCGTGACGCCGGTAGGACTCCGTTGATCGATGATCGGTGATCGGTTTCACTTCCTCGCTCACAATCCGCTGGAACTCACTCATTGCGGCCTCGGAGGGGCTCGACTCGGCCGACATCATCTCCTCGGCCCGACGCGCCCTGAGCGTCGTCGGCCCGGCCGAACCGACCGCTACCCGGGTGCGTCCGTCGTCGTATCGCATCACGCAGGCCATTACGGCCGAGATCACCATCGCGTTGCGGACCCCAACCTTTCCGAACTCCTGACGGACCGGGATCTCTTCAGGGAGCACCACTGAGTGAATGAGCTCGCCCGGCTCGAGAGCGTTTTGTTTTGGCCCGGTCAAGAACTCATCCCAGCGCAACAATCGAGACCCGGTCGCCGAGCGAACTTCCACTTCCGCATCGAGGGCTGCCAGGAAGGGAAGCCCGTCACCGGCCGGGCTGGCGGTGGCGAGGTTGCCGCCGATGGTTCCGGCCGCCCTGATCTGAGGTGAACCGACCGTTCGGGCGGCCTGGGCTAAGGCTCGATGGGGTCCTTGTTCGAGGCGAGCCCAGCTCACGCCCGAACCGATGGAGCCGTTCAACTCCTTGAGCTCCCCCACTCGACGCAACGCCACGATGCGGTCTGGGCGGGCGTGACCGAAATTGATTTCCACCATGAGATCAGTTCCGCCGGCCAGAACGGTCGCGTCAGGCGTTTCGGCGAGTGCCACCAATGCGGCTGCTATGTCGGTTGGTCGTTCGATCTCCACGATCAGAAGTTAGCAACCAGGTTCGCCCCAGCACGTGGGCATGCCACAATCGATCCATGACTGACACCCGAAAGCTCACGACTCCCCGAGTTGCGGACCCGACTGACGGTGACGGCGACGAACTGGCCCACTACGTTCGCAAGGGTGACATCGTTCGAAGCAATGTGGAGGGCGTGCCGGTCAAAGCTCTGTGCGGCAAGGAATGGATCCCCCACCGAGTTCCCGACGGCATGCCGATCTGCCCTACGTGCAGGAAGATCATGGCCACCATTCGAGGCGGCGCCGCCAATTAGTCGGTTTGGCTGTTACAGGGAGCTGTACACACCACCGGGTTGCCAGCGGCGAGGCCGGCAGAATCGTAGGGTGCATTCATGTCCGAAGTCACCTACGGATGGCTAGGCGAATTCACCAGCGACGAGGTGAACACGCTCTCACGCTGAGGCCTTCGAGCACCGTCTCCTCGACGAAGACTGGCGGCAACTAGTCGACTCCGACAGCCCTGGCTGGGTCACAGCCGGGCAAGATCGCCATCTTGTCGGGTTCGTCAATGTGATCTGGAACGGACTCTCCGCCGCTTGGGTCAGGACACAATCGTCGCTTCGATGGCACGCCACGGTGGAATCGGGACGCAACTGGTCAAGATTGCTCAGCGGGCAGCCGGCAGGGCGGGTTGTGTGTGGCTACACGTTGACTTTGCCGATCACCTCAAGGCGTTCTACTTTGATTCCTGCGGCTTCGCGCCCACGAACGCCGGGCTCATCGATCTCACAGAGCCAGATCAATAACACGCCATTGGTGTCGATTGGCCCGTGGCGGCACATCAAAAACCGCTCTCCGCTTCGGCCAACTCTCCGGCACTGTTCCGAGCTTCGAGCAACGAGAAACGGGGATGGGCAGTTAGTCGATCAGCTGCTTGGCCAGGTCGTTGTGTTCTTTGATCACGGGCTCGAGTTCAACGCCGACGAGTTGGCGGCGCTGCACAACGGCCTTGCCATGCACGAAGCTGTGGTCGATAGTGACCGGGGCACACAATAGGACGGCAGCAACCGGATCATGGAGCGCTCCCGCGTACTCAATCCGGTTCAGGTCGATGGCGATGAGGTCTGCCGCCTTGCCGGCCTCGAGCGACCCAACGTCCTCACGCCCCAAGA